>DASSTH010000553.1:0-10826 GCA_035708025.1 Nakamurella sp.
CAGGCTAGGTGCGCTCCCCGGTCTGCGGAGCGCGGTGGTCACGGCGAGCGTGGTGTCCGGGTCTAGTTCGCGCGGCTGCCATCCTGGGGAGCCGCGCCGCACATCCTCGTGGTGGATGAAGTACTCGATGCCGTTCACCAGTTCGTCCAGCCGGCCCCACCCCAGTGGGCTCCACGCCGGTGGGCCGGTGCGCAGCAGCCGCAGCCGACGGCCCCACGGTAGCGCGGCGTAGCCGGCGGTGACCCGGTCCATCCGGCCCGCCAGCGGGCGCAGCACCAGCCCGGCGGCGGCGTCCGGGCGCCGCTCGCGCACCAGCAGGTGGTTGCACAGGTCGGCGGTGAGCCATCCCTCGCACAGCGTCGGCCGGTCCGGTCCGACCTGTTGCAACAGGTCGGCGAGGGCGGCCCGCTCGGTGCGGGCAATGCGGGCCGGGTGCGGCATGATCCGATGGTAGAACCGACCGGGCGGCTGACATCACGACGATGTTGCGTGACGCCACCTCTGGTGTCATACTGGCGTCATGGACCTCACCCCTTACACCCAGGGCCTGCGGGATGACCTGCTCGCCGCCGCTTCGGTGGGCGACGAGCAGACCCGGCGGGCCGCCGCACTGTTGAGCACCGCCTTGGAACCCGCCGCCCGGCTGGCGATCATGAACGCGCTGTCCGACCTGGCCGGCGAGATCACCGGCGCCCTGGACGGAACCACCGTCGAGATCCGGCTCGAGGGCCGGGAACTGAAGGTCTCCGTCAACCACCACGAACCCCCGGCGCCGGAGCAGGCGGGCTGGTCGCGCCGGGAGGGCGACGACATCCGGATCGGCTCGGAGGACGACCTGACCCGCGCGGTCCGGGACGCCAGCGGCGAACTCTCCCGGACCACGCTGCGGCTGGTCAACGAGCTCAAGTCGCAGGCCGAGCAGGCCGCGACCGCCCAGGGCGTGTCGCTGAACACCTACATCCAGCGCGCCGTGTCCGACGCGGTGCGCGCCTCCATCAGCCGCGGCCGCAAACGGCACGGCGGACCGCACACCGTCAGCGGATACGTCCAGGGCTGACCGTGCCTGCTGGCACCGTCCCCGCGTCCGACCGGTCCCACCCTCCGATGCCGACCGCTCCCGGCCGGCCCGGCCTCCTCCCCGCCCGGCAGAAAGGCACGCCCATGTACTCCTTCGACACCCCGGACCCCATCACCGTGGAGGTGCGCAACGCCTCCGGGGACATCACCATCGAACTGACCGACACCGCCCGGACCACCGTGGACGTCGAGGTGGTCTCCAGCAATGCGTTCGGGTTCCTGGACGACATCACCAAGGCGTTCGCCGGGAACCGCGGGCCCGAGGCCGGCGACCAGGCGGACCGCCGCTCCCGCTGGTGGGAGGGCCCGACCGGATCGGAGTCCGCGGGCATCCTGGAGCGGGTACGGGTCGATCTGACCCAGCACGACGACGGCGCCACGCTGATCGTCGACACCGACCCGGCCACTCGCGGCTGGCGCACCGGCTTCACCATCCGGATCAGCGCGCCCACCGGGTCCGGCGTGCGGGTTTCGTCACAGTCCTCCGACGTGACGGTCAGCGGCACCGCCTCCCGGCTCGACGTGCGCAGCGCCTCCGGCGACGTGGTGGCCGGCGGCGTGACCGGTGCGGCGCTGCTGCAGTCCGCGTCCGGGGACATGCGACTGGACGCGGTGGGCGGCGACCTGGTCTGCCGGTCGGCATCCGGCGACGTGCACGCCACCACGGTGGGCGGCGCGGCGAGGCTGCACACCACGTCCGGTGACGTGTGGATGCAGGCACCGGCCGGCGACGTGGAGGTGCGCACGGTGTCCGGCGACGTGCGGATCGCCGACCTGATCTCCGGCATCACCCGCATCACCGCCGTCTCCGGTGACGTGGAGATCGGCGTGCACCCCGGCTCGCTGGCCGCGGTCAACCTGACCACCATCTCCGGCAGCACGCACAGCGACTTCGCGGTCACCGATCAGCCGGGGGCATCCCGTTCCTGGTCGGCCGACGACACCGACGACACTGATGACGCCGGCTGGGACGCGGACACCGACATCGACATCGACACCGACAGCGGTGACGGGATCGTCGACGCCCAGCCCGCGGCCGCGGACCAGCCCGCGGTGCTGGACATCGCGGTCCGCACCACCTCCGGAGACATCCGGTTGCGTCGGGCCGCCGTCACCGGCTGAATTCTCCGAGTCGTGAGTGTCAGCCAGCGCCATGGCGCAGCCTGGCACTCACGACTCGGAGAACTAACCCGCGTCCGGCCGACCGAGCGCCTCGGCGACCGGGGTGCAGGGCAGCCACGGGTACGCCGCCCGGGCAGCCGTCGCGTCGAAGGTCATCGGCAGGGTGTCCAACTGCAGCGCCATCCGGGCCAGTCGGGACTGTGCGGGGCGAACCCGTGCCAGCAGCACCGACATCGTCCGCAGACCCGCCCGGGGGATGTGGCCGACCCGCTGCCGGCCGGTGGCCAGCCGGGCCAGTTCGCTCATCGTCAGGTCCTCCGGGCCGCCGACCTCGATCACGGCCCCGCGCAGCGACGGGTCGACGACCGCGCGGTGCACCGCGACGGCCGCATCCCGCACGTCGACGAAGTTGATCGGGTTCACCCCGCGCCCGAACACCCTCGGCACCCCACGACGTCCCGCCAGCTGCCGGATCACCTCGGCGTGCATCGCCGCGTACGCGGTGGGACGGACCACCGTCCAGTCGACCCGTCCCGGTTCCCCGTCGCGGAGCTGCTGCTCGGCCGCCGCCTTCATCCGCATGAGCTCCATCGGGTGCTGGTCGGACGCGCCGACCGCCGACACCAGCACGATGTCCGCCCCGGCCGCCCGCGCGGCGGCGATCAGCGCCAGGTTGCCGTCCCGGTCGATCTCGGCGGGTGACTCCCCGGAACCGGGATCCATGCCATGCACGGCGGACACCACGACACTCGAGCCGGACAGCGCCGGGCCGAGGGTGGCGGGGGCGCGGACGTCGGCCGCCAGGAATTCGGTCCCGGGTGGCGGGTCGCCCGGTGCCGAACGGCCGACCAGGCGCACCTGGTGGCCGTCCTCGACAAGCATGGCGGCCACCAGGCGGCCGAGGCGTCCGGTCCCGCCCACGATGGTGATCACGACGACACGCCGCCGGCGACGGCATCGGGACCGGCACCCGGTGCGGGCCCCTCCGGGTCGGTCGGCTCCAGGTAGAACCGGTTGGCACGGATGAGGTCGTCGGCGCCCGGTCCGACCGTCATGATCATGACGCCGGACAGCAGGTGCCGGCTGCCGTCGACCCGGGTGCCGGTCACCCGCCATTCGGTCCACCACTGGTCGGCCGAGCCCGCCGCGGCGTCGGTGACGGACATCGAGATGTCCGGGACCAGGGCGAAGAACCGCTCCCAGTTCCGGCGCACCTGGCCGGGTCCGGTGAAGTTGCCCGCGGGATGGTTGGGCATGACGAGCCGGTAGTCGTCCGCGAAGCACCCGACGAGCCGGTCCAGGTCGTGGTCGTTGGTGGCGGTCACCAGGCGAACGAGCGTCGGCGGCAGCCCGAGCGGATCGGACATGTTGGCCTCGATGATCCGATGGACCGACACCGTGAGGGGTGTCAGAACCGCAGGATCCTCCTGGCGACCGGAGCGGTCAAGATGTCGCCGGCCGGCCTCCCGTCGTGAGGCTCACGCAGCGCTATAGCGCTGCGTGGCACTCACGACTCGAAGGAGTGGGGAGAGTCGAGGCGGAACGCCGCGCCCCCGCGCCGGGGATCCGCCGCCGGGCCGTCCGGCCCGGCCACCGACACCCCGCCGAAGTACGGCCGCTGCTCCGGCCACAGCACCACCGCGTTGCCCGCGGCGCGCAGGGCGGTGACGGTGTCCTCGTCGAACCCCGGCTCCAGGTGCACCGCGTCGTCGGCCGCGGACAGCCGGGGGGCGGCCACCGCCGCCGCCGCGGTCCGGCCGCACAGCAGCATCGCCGCGAGCACCTGCACCAGGGCGGGCCGGATCCGGCTGCCACCCGCGGCCCCGCCGGCCAGCAAAAGTTCGCCACGACCGCCCGTCACCACCAGCGGCACCATCATCGACCCCATCCGGGATCCCGGTACCAGCTCGCCGCGCAGCAGTTCGCCCTCGCCCAGCATCGAGTTGCCGTGCACCCCGCGGGCCCAGATCCCCGAGCCCAGGCCCAGCGAATGCGTGATGGCGCAGGCGTTCCCGTCACCGTCCACCGCCACCACGCTGGTGGTCCCGGCGCGTCGCACTCCCGCCCGCAGCGCGTCCACCAGGGCCAGCGCCGCGGCCGGCCCGCCGGCGGCCACCGCCGAGGCGTCCAGCGCCTCGATGGTGGCCACCAGGTGGTCCAGGTCGTTGCCGCGGACCCGCACCGTGCCCGGCCCGAGGCGCGCGGACGCGGCCGGCAGCTCCGTCACCCGGTAGGCCCGCATGTCCGCCGGGGACAGTGCCCCGCCGTCCGCGCGGGCCGCCGCCACCACCGCCTGGCCGACCGGCCCGGTCATCAGCGGCTCCGGCCCCTCCTCGCCGAGCAGCGCCATGGTGTCGGCCAGGCCGGGGTGCAGCAGCAGCTCGCCGGCCCGCAACAACCGCTGACCCGCCGGTTCCGGACGGCTGTAGGCCTGCACCCCGTCGGACAGCAGCATGGCGGCGGCGACGTCGGCCAGCAGCGCGGCGTGCTGTTCCGGCAGCGCGGCGCCGCGGCCGGCCACCTGCACGGCCGGGGACACCACCTCGCGCCAGGGCAGCCGCCCGAACCGGCGGTGCACCTCGAAGGTGCCGCGCGGGACGCCGGGGACCGCCACGGTGGCACCGCCGACCGCGTACGGCACCGCCACATCGCCGAACTGCACAGCGATGTCGCGCGGCGGCCCGGCCAGGATGCCGTCCAGTCCGGGTACGGCCACGAAGAAGTCCAGGCAGTGCACCGAGCCGGTGCCGGCCTGATAGACGGTCGCGAACCCGCCGCCGGCCAGGCCGCAGAAGATCGTCTCGGCCGCGCATCCGGTCAGCACCATGGCGACGGCGGCGTCCGCCGCGCTGCCGCCGGCCAGCAGGATGTCACGCCCGGCCCGGGCGGGGTCCGGATGACCGGCCGCCACACCGGCCGGCAGGGGGGCCATGGCCGCCTAGCCTAGGCGCGCCGGTGCATCCGATCGTTACCGCGCCGAACCCCCCAGTTCCCGCCGTAGTTTCGCCGCCAGGTCCCCGCGCTCGGCCACCCCGATGTCGTCCAGGTCCAGCCAGTCCGCCATCCGCCGCAGTTCCTGCACGGCGGCGACCACCGCGGTGCCCGGGTCCACGCCCGGCTCGGTCCAGGCCGCCTGCACCAGCAGCCGCCGGTTGGCGCGGTCGGCCTTGAGGTCGAAGCGGCCCGCGATGGTCTCGCCCACCAGCAGCGGGAACACGTAGTAGCCGTGCACCCGCTTGGCCGCCGGCGTGTAGATCTCGATGCGATAGCGCACGCCGAACAGCCGCTCGGTGCGGTCCCGTTCCCAGATCAGCGGGTCGAACGGGCACAGCAGCGCCCGCCCGGCCACCCGGCGCGGAATCCGGGCGTCGGCGTGCAGGTAGGCCGGCTCCCGCCAGCCGCGCACCGCCACCCGCTGGACGGTGCCGGCCTCGATCAGGTCGGCCAGCGCCGCCTTGGTGTCCGCCACGTACAGCCGGTAGTAGTCCGCCAGATCGCCGGCGGTGCCGATGCCGTGGTGCCGGACGGCCAGTTCGACCAGCGCCCGCTTGGCGTCCGCCTCCGCCGGCGTCGGGGCGGCCAGGATCGGGGCCGGCACGATCCGCTCCAGCAGGTCGTAACAGCGCTCGAACCCGCGCCGGTAGGCGGTACCGATCACCCCGTCGGCGAACAGCAACTCGCAGGCGTGCTTGGTCTGCGACCACTCCCACCAGCCGGACCGGCCGGGACCGGGAGCGGCCAGTTCCCTCTCGATGTCGCCGGCCGACAGCGGGCCACGCTCCGCGATCAGCGCGAGCACGTCGTCCGCGAACGCGGAATGCTGTTCCAGCCACCGGATGGAGCCGCGCCGCCGTCGCCAGCGCAGCAACGGCTCCACCGTCACCGGTACCAGCGACGCCACATGCGCCCAGGTCTCCAGCAGCATCCGGTCCGCGGGCCGGGACGGCCATGCCGCGGAGTCCAGCAGCGATCGCGGGTAGCCGCCCAGCCGGGCGAACACCGGCAGGTAGTGCGCCCGGGCCAGCACGTTGACCGAGTCGATCTGCAGCAGGCCGATCGCGTCCAGCAACCGGCGCAGATGCCCGCGGTTCACCGGGGCATCCGGCGGCCGGGGCGGCCCGGCCAGCTGCTGAGCGGCGATGGCGATGCGGCGGGCCTGCCCGGCGGTCAACTCCGGAACCCTGGCGGGGCGCCGGACCGCTGCAGCGGAGGACACCCGGTCGGCGCCGACCCGCCGCACCGCGCGCGACCCGGTGGACCCGGCGGGAGTCGCGGAGGACGGGGGCGGTACGGGCATGGTCGGCACAGCCGCGATCCTGGCAGGTCCCTCCGACACCGCCGCTGCCACCCGGCCGGCCACCGGGGATGATGGTGCCAGCGCCGGCGGTGCCGGCCAGCCAGCGGAGGTGCATCGGTGGGACCCCACGAACGGTGGACGGCGCTGCTGGACATCCTCGGCCGGGACGGCCGGCTGGACGTGGCCGGCGCGGCCGCCGAGTTGTCCGTCTCGGCCGCCACCATCCGCCGGGACCTGGACCACCTGGCCGGCCAGCAGTTGCTCACCCGCACCCGCGGCGGGGCGGCCCCGGCGAGCGTGGCCTACGACCTGCCGCTGCGCTACAAGTCGGGCCGGTACACCGAGCAGAAGGCCCGCATCGGCGCCGCAGCCGCGGCCCTGATCCCGCCGGGATCCGTGGTCGCTCTCAACGGCGGCACCACCACCTCCCAGGTCGCCCGGGCGCTGGTCACCATGCCCGTCCCGGAGCCGCCGGCGGACGCGGAACTGGACGGGCCGGACGACGGGATCCGCTACACGGTGGTGACCAACGCGCTGAACATCGCCAACGACCTGGCCGTGCGGCGCACCGTGAAGCTGGTGGTGACCGGCGGGGTGGCCCGGCCCAGCTCGTACGAGCTGATCGGGCCGCTGGCCGAGCCGGGGCTGGTGCGAGTGCACCTGGACCTCGCGGTGCTGGGCGTGGACGGGTTCGACATGGCGGTGGGCGCCACCGCCGACCACGAGGGCGAGGCGGCGGTGACGGCCATGATGGTGGCGCGCGCGTCCCGGGTGGTGGTGGTCGCCGACTCCAGCAAGCTGGGGCGCGCGTCGTTCGCCCGGGTGTGCACCGCGGACGTGGTGGACGTGCTGGTGACGGACGACGGGGCGGACCCGGCCCTGCTCGGTGCGGCCCGGGAGGCGGGCATCGAGGTGGTGCAGGCATGACGGCAGCGGGCGTTCCCGGTGGCGCCCCGAGTCGTGGGTGCCACGCAGCGCCCGGGCGCTGCGTGGGGCACACGACTCGAGAGGGCGCGAAGCGGTCGGTGACGAGGAACCGTGGCTGAGGCGCGGGTGCGGCCGGCGCTGGACACCGACGCGCTGCTGCTGGCCACCATGCAGCGGGCCTGGTGGCGGGAGGCCTACCCGGAGCTGTTGCCGGCGTCCCTGCTGGAGGCCGACACCGAGCGACTGGCGCAGTCCTGGTCCGCGCAGCTCGCGGCGGGATCGGCCTTCATCGCCGAGGAGAACACCCACCCGACCGGATTCGCGCTGGTGGCGGGCGAGTTGGACGGCGGCACCGGGAACATCGAGGTGCTGGGCGTGCTGCCCCGGTGGTCGCGGCGTGGCCACGGCGGGCGGCTGCTGGCGCAGTGCGCCGACCAGCTGCGCCGGCAGGGCGCCGAGCGCGGCAGTTGGTGGGCGGTCGAGTCCGATCCCACCATCACGTCCTTCCTGGCCGAGGTGCAGTGGTCCGCCACCGGTCGGCGCCGGGTGCTGGACACCGGCGAGGGCACGCTCGCCGAGATCGAGTACGCCGGAACGCTCGACCTGGTGCTGATCTGAGCGCGGGCCTCGGGGGCCGCGTCAGATCCGATCCGCCTCGCCGGAAGTCCACGGCGGACGGGGCATCTCCACCGGACCGCGAGCCCGTCCGGCGGCCGTGTCACTGCCATCGGGTGCCTCCAGCCGCCATGTCCGGGTGATGCCGATGTCTGCCAGGAACGGCCGGTCGTGTGAGGCCACCAGCAGCGCGCCCCGGTAGCCGGACAGCGCGTCGGCCAGCACGGCCACACTGTCCAGGTCCAGGTTGTTGGTGGGCTCGTCCAGCACCAGCAACTGCGGCGCCGGATCGGCCAGCAGCAGCCTGGCCATCACCGCGCGGAACCGCTCCCCGCCGGACAGGCTGCCGGCCGGCCGGTCCACCGCGGACGTGCCGAGCAGGAACCGGGCCAGCAGCGCGCGGACCTGCTGATCGGTGGCGTGCGGGTTCACCGCACGGATGTTCTCCCGCACCGTGATCTCGTCGTCCAGCACATCCAGCCGCTGCGGCAGGTAGCCCACCGGGACCCCGGCGACCCGCACCGTGACTCCGGCCAGCACACCACCGGCGTCGGCCGGGCCACCGCTGCGGGCGGACTCGACGACCGCCCGGATCAGCGTGGTCTTGCCCGTGCCGTTGCCGCCCAGCAGCGCGATCCGCTCGGGTCCGCGCACCAGCAACGGCCCGACCCCACCGGGCACCGCGACCGACAGCACCGACCGGCCGGCGGGCAGCGCGGAGCCCGGCAGGTCGATACGGACCCGGGAATCGTCCCGCACCGCCTCACGTGCCTTGTCCAGCGCCTCCCGGGCGGCCACCACGTCCTGTTCCATCCCGGTGCGCAGCTTGCCGGCCGACACCTGGGCGGCGCGGGCGCGCGCGTGGGCGACGATGCGAGGTACCCGGTTCTCGGCCTCCGCCTTGCGTCCGGTCCGTCGCCGCCGGTCCAGGGCGGTGCGTGCCTGGATCAGTTGCCGTTGCTGGACCTTCAGTTCGGACCGGGCATCGCGTACGTCGCGGGCCGCGGCCTCCTGCTCGGCCCGCACCGCGTCCTGGTAGTGCGGGAACGCACCTCCATAGACCCGGGCGCGCCCGTCCCGCAGCTCCACGATCCGGTCCACGACCGCGAGCAGGTCACGGTCGTGGCTGACCACCAGCAGCACACCCGGCCAGTCGGCGACCGTGCCGTACAAGCGTTCCCGGGCCCGGCGATCGAGATTGTTGGTCGGCTCGTCCAGCAACGTCACGGCCGGCGGGTGCAGCAGCAGCCGGGCCAACCCCACCATGGTCGCCTCGCCACCGGACAGCGTCACGGCCGGCCTGTCCAGCAGGTCCGGCCCGGTCAGACCCAGACCTGCGAGCGCCCCGATCGCGCGGTCCTGCGCGTCCCAGTCGTCACCGACGGCGGCGAAGTCGGCCTCGTCCACCGAGCCGGATTCGATGGCGCGCAACGCATCCCGCACAGCCCGCAAACCCAGCAGGTCGGTAACGGTGGCCCGGGCATCGGGAATGACGTTCTGCGGCAACCGTCCGACGTCGCCGGCGACGGTGACGGAGCCACGGGCGGGGACCAGTTCGCCGGCGATCAGCCGTAACAGGGTGGACTTTCCGGACCCGTTGGCGCCGATGATGCCGGTGACGCCGCGGCCGACGGACAGTTCCAGGCCGGACAGCACCGGCGTGCCGTCGGGCCAGTGGAACGACAACGCGGAACAGGTGACGAAGACAGGATCGAACGTGGACATGACAGCTCCGAGTGGAGTCGACGGGATCGGCCGGATTCCGTGACCGGCGGCCTGCCCAAGGCAGGTGCCGGAGCTGTCAGCTGTTCACGTCTGTGGACTCTCCTTGCGTCGATGGCCGGCGCGCTCGCACCGAGACTTCCCGCGCCGGCGGTCGAGGCTACCGGGGTCGGACGCCGTGGCCAACTCGTTTTCGCGACACGGACATCCGGTCGACCGGGCGTCTATCCCGGCGCGCCCGGACGACGTCGGTACCCACGGGCGGCGCCGCCGCGGTGCCGGGATACCGTCGAGCGGTGCCGACGACTCCACCCCGCAGGTCCACCCGACCGAGCTCCCGCCGTGAGCACCCGACAACCCCCGAAGCGCTGGACTTCTCCGACATCGCAGCGTTCGTCGCCACACCGCGGATCACCTCGTTGACCGCCAGCCCGGACGGCCGCCGCGTGGTGGTCGCGGTGCAGCAGCCGGACGCCAAGGGCGCCAAGTACGCCAGCGCACTGTGGGAGGTCGACCCGGAGGGACGCCGGCCCGCGCGCCGGATCACCTTCTCCGCCAAGGGTGAATCGGCACCGCGCTTCGCCGCCGACGGCTCGCTGCTGTTCGCCTCGGCACGCCCGGACGGGGAACAGGAATCCGGCGACTCGCCGCCGGTGACGGCGCTGTGGCGGATGCCCGAATACGGCGAGGCACGGCTGCTGGCCGACGCCCCTGGCGGCCTGTCGCTCGCCAGGGTCGCGACGGACGGCACGGTGCTGGCGACCACCAGCGTGCTGCCCGGCGCCGACCTGGACACCGACGCCGATGCCCGCAAGACCCGCAAGGACCGGGCGGTGACGGCGATCCTGCACACCGGCATGCCCATCCGCTACTGGGACCACGAATTGGACGACAAGTCCCCACGGCTGGTGCTGGCCCGACCCGGCGCCGACGGCCACGCTAGCGTCACCGATCTCGCCCCCGACGCCGGGATGGCGCTGCTCAACGCCGACGCCGACATCTCCCCGGACGGCCGCACGGTGGCCAGCACGTTCACCCGCCGGCTGCGCCGGGGCGAGACCGCGAC
>DASSTH010000554.1:0-19391 GCA_035708025.1 Nakamurella sp.
CGGCCGCCTACCGCACCTGCCTGGACGACAGCGGGCAGGCCGCCTCGTGCGTGTTGCCGCACGCCCAGGAGGTTCTGGCCGCGCTGAATTCATCGGTCAACTGGGGCTGGGAACCCGTCATCCGGATCGGCGTGCCTCCAACCCCGGGATCCGACTCCACGCCGCCGTCCGGGCGGACCGACCTGTCGGCGCAGCAGCTGGCCCAACTGGCGGCCCGGCTCGCCCGGGCGCAGAGCCAGGCCTCGGACAGCGCCGGGTGGTTGAGCCAGTGCCAGCAGTTGGCCGGGACGCTGGCGGGAACGACCGATCCGACCTACGGCGGTGCGATCGGGTTCGGCGTGGGACAGGTGCCCGCCGGCATCTCCGCCGTCTCCGGGACGGTCACGGTGGTGGTGCAGGGCGCCGAGGACCAGCCGCCGGATCCCGGGGCGGACGGGCTCCCGGCACCCTCGACGCTGGTCACGGTGACCCCACAGGTGTGCGTCGCGCAGGCGCTGGGGGCTCGACCGCTCGCCGACTCGCTGGTCGGGCGGGGAGACGCATCGCCGCTGGCCGGCGGCTGACCCGCCGCGGGCCCACCCGGCTCCGCATGGATCAACTACCCAGGCATGGAGGAACCTCGTCCCACCGTGCTCGCCGGTCACATTTCGGGAAAGATGATCCATGCCGGCGAAGTTGATCCATGCCGGCGGTCCATGCCGGTGGTGGTCCATGCCGGCGGTGGTCCATTCCGGCAACGGTCCGGCCGGCGGGAGGGCTCCTTGCCGGCGGTGGTCCGGTCGCGGGAGGTCGGTGATGCGGGCTCCGAAGCGGGATCAACCCGTGGCCGTGACGGTGTACATCACCGACCACCTGCCGCGGCCGGGGGAGTCGGTGACGGCGCACCCGGCCGCCACTCAGCCCGGAATCATCGGCCCGGTCGCGCCCGCGCGTGCCTCCCGCGGCGCGTTCCGGGTGGCCGGAATCGTCGTGCTGCTGCTGGCGCTGGCCTGCCTGGTCGCCATCAACCGGGCGCAGGGCGAGCGGGTGGCCGGGCAGCCGGTGGCGACCTGGCCGCAGCCGCCGCCGGTCGGCACCTGCCTCGACCTCGACGGCGGCACACCGCGATCGGTGCCCTGCGCCGGCCCGCACGACGCCGAGGTCACCAGGGCGTTCGGTGCCCTGAACCCGATCGTCACCGACACCTCCCGCGATCCGATGTACGACGCGTGCGACGCCGCGGCCGCCGACTACCTGGGCCCCTCCGCCCACGCCACCCGGATCCCGGGCAGCCCCGACTGGGACTTCCTGCCGCTGGCCTACCGGACGGGGCCGGTGGACGCACCGTCGGACCAGCGCGCCGGACGGTACGGCTGGATGGTGTGCGTGCTCCAGCCCGCCGCACCCGCGCGCTACAGCGGGACGGTCCGGGGGATCCCCGTCACCGCCGCCCCCGTCGTCTACCGGTGGTGCCTGGACCATCGCAACGGCTCCGTGTCGTGTGCGGCGCCGCACGCCACCGAAATACTCGCGACCCTGGACCCGGAGCGAGCGTCTGCGCCCCAGCCCGGCGCGCGCCCCACCCAGGATGTCCCGGACACGCTGGCCGACTCCCTGCACGCGGTGTACGAACAGCGCAGCCGCTGGCTCGACGGATGCGCGGACCTGGCCGGCACGCTGACGGGCGCGACCGACCCGACCTACGGCGGGGTGCTGACCGTCGGCGTCAGCCCGCTCTCCGGGGTACTGCAGGAACTCCAGCGCGGGGGAGCCGGATCCGGTCGACCCGGCCCCGGATCCGGCTCCACCCCCGGCCAACGGCTCGACGCCGGAGCCACCGCGCCGGCGTTGCAGGCCTGCATCACCCAGGTGCGAGACGGTCGGCAGCTGACCGGATCGGTGATCGGCCGGGGTGACGCCCCGCCTCCGCTGACCGACCGCTGAGACCTCGCTCACCAGACCCCTTCCGGGCTGTCCGGCGGCCGTAGACTCAAGGACGCCGGCCGGTCCTCGACGGCACCGTTCTCGTCTCGTTCCCGGAGTCGTGCGTGTCCGTCGTGGATGCCGTGGGCTGGCTTGCTGCGCTGTCCAGCGCGTCGCTGGCGCTGCCGCAGGGCCTGAAGATCGCCGTGTCGCGCTCGGTCGCCGGCGTCAGCACCCTGACCTGGCAGACCATGCTGATCGCCGGCCTGGCCTGGACCTGTCATGGGCTGCTGACCGGCACCCCGCAGATCATCTGGCCGAACACCCTGCTCGCCGTGACATCCGGATGGGTGTTGTGGCAGTTGTGCCGGGCGCGGCGGCTGCGGCCGATCATCACGTTCGCCATCCCGGTGGCCGTCGCCGCGCTGGCCTTCGGCGCGGACCTGGTGCTCGGTCCGGTGGCGTTCGCCGCGGTCGCGTTCGTGCCCGGCGCGGTGGGGCAGACCTCACAGCTGCGGGCGATCCTGCGATCCGCCGACACCAGCGGAGTGTCGATGGTGGGCCTGCTGATGAACCTGGTCAACCAGATCCTCTGGCTCGGTTACGCCGTGCCGGCCGGAGAGGTCGCGGTGATGTGCGTGGCGTTCCCGATCGGCGTGTTGATCGCCGCCAGCATCGCATCGCTGCAGTACCGGCGCACCCGCCCGGCGCCGGTCCCGCAGCCCGCGCCCGCTTGACGGCGTACTGGTTCTCCCCGCGGTGTCCACCGCGGGCGATGCCCGTGAGGCCAAAGCGGGTCCGCGGTCAGGGCAGGGTGATCAGGCCGGCCTGGTCCCGCACGGCCAGCCCGTCCGCGAGCAACGAGTCCAGGCAGCGGCGCCACTGCGCCGGATCGTGCCGGTCCGCTGCCAGAAGCGTCTCCGGCAGCGGTGACGGGGACTCGCGCAGCACCGCCATGATGGCGCCGCGCACCTGCCGATCCGTGCCGTGCCAGCCCTGCGCGGGCCGGCGCGGCGGTCCGGCCGGACGTCCCGCCGCCAGCCAGGCGCACCGCTCGGACAACGGGCACTCCTCGCACCGCGGCCCGGCCGCGGTGCAGACCAGCGCGCCCAGCTCCATCACGGCAGCGCTGAAGGTGGCCGCCCGCCGTGGTTCCACCGGAAGCAGCGCTGCCAACTCGGCCCGGTCGGCGGCGGTGGCCGGACCGTGCTCGTCGATGCCGCGGACCGCCCGGCTGAGTACCCGGCGCACGTTGGTGTCGATCACCGGATGCCGCTGGCCGTAGGCGAACGCCGCCACCGCCCGCGCGGTGTACTCACCGACCCCGGGCAGGGCGCGTAGTGAATCCAGGTCGGTCGGCACCGCCCCGCGGTGGTCGCGGACCAGTACCACCGCCGCCGCATGCAGCCGCAGGGCACGCCGGGGGTAGCCCAACCGTCCCCAGGCTCGCACCGCCTCGCCTGCCGGCTCCGCCGCCAGGGCCGCCGGCTCGGGCCAGCGGGCCATCCACTCCCGGTACACCGGCAACACCCGGGACACCGGAGTCTGCTGCAGCATCACCTCGCTGACCAGCACGCCCCAGCCGCCGGCGGTCGGCCGCCGCCAGGGCAGATCGCGGCCGCGCGCGGCGAAGAAGCCGGCCAGCCGGTCCGCGTCCAGGACGTCGCCGGGGCGGGTCGGCGTGGTGCTGGTCAGGTCTCGCCCTCCTGTGCTGATCCGGCGCCTGCCCGGCGTTGCTCCCGGACTTTGCTGCGTCCCGAGGTTACCGTCGGCGCTGTGATGCACCCTGTCGGCCCGCGCAGTGCCGGGGTGTACTGGTTCCGCCGGGCGCTGCTGGCGGCCGTCGCCGTGATCGTGGTGGTCGGCGTGGTGTGGTTCGTGGTGGGCCGTGCCCGCGGCCCGCAGGTCGACCCGGCAGCGGACAGCACCACGACCTCGGGTTCGAATCAGATGACCGGCGTGCTGGCCACCTCCTCCGTTTCCGGCAACGGTGACGGGAAATCCGGGCAGGCCGGTTCTCGTTCCGGTGCCGGCCACTCCACCGCAGCCGGCACCAAGGCAGCGGGCACGAAGGCAGCGGGCACCAAGGCAGCGGGCACCAAGGCAACGGGCACCAAGGCAACGGGCACCAAGGCAACGGGCACCAAGGCAACTGGGGCGAAGGCCACCGGCAGCAAGGGCATGGGAGGCAAGGCCACCGGCACGAAGGCGACAGGCACGAAGGCGACAGGCGCCAAAGCCACCGGCAGCAAGGGCGCCGGAGGCAAGGCGACAGGCACGAAGACAGCCGGGACCACAGCAACCGGAACGAAGGCGACCGGCACCAAGGCGACCGGGTCGCCCACGCCGCGGACGACACCGACGACGCCGCCCAGAACGACCCCGACGACCACGCCGCCCCCGCCCCCCTCGTACGACGAGCAGGGCCGGCTGCTGTGCGCGGACAGCGCGATCGCCCTGAAGGCCACCACCGGAGCGCCGTCCTACCCGGCCGGGTCGCAGCCGATCCTCGGCCTGATCGTCACCAACACCAGCAACCAGGCATGCGTGCGCGACCTCTCCGGGTCCCTGCAGGTGTACACGGTGTTCAGCGCGTCCGGCACCCGGATGTGGTCGACGGCCGACTGCTTCCCGGGTGAGGGCACCGACGTCCGGCAACTGGCCGCCGGCCAGGCCGTCACCTACAACATCAAGTGGTCGGGGACCACCTCCAACCCCGGTTGCACCGCCGAGCGCACGCCGGTGCCGGCCGGCACCTACAGGGTGGTCGCCCAGCTCGGGGCGTTGAAGAGCCCCGCCACACCGTTCACCATCACCGGCTGACCGCCGAGGTCACCCGGCCCCCCGCGTCACCAGCGCTGCGGCGGCCGGTCCGACAGCGACGTCTCGACCAGCCGGGACAGGCCCTCGCGGATCACCCGGGCACGCGCCTCGCCGACCCCGTCCACGGTCTGCAGGTCCGCCGCGGTGGCGGCCAGCACGCCCTGCAACGACTCGAAGTGCGTCACCAGGCGGTCCAGCACGGCCGGCGGCACCCGGGGGATCCGGGCCAGCAGCCGGTGCCCCCGCGAGCTGACGTGCCCGTCCAGCGAATCGGTGGGGGTGTGATAGCCCAGCTCCCTGGCCAGCCGGGCCAGGTCCAGCAACTCGTCGCCGTCCAGCTGGTCCAGGCCCGCGACGATGTGCTCGAGCGGCCGCTCCGGCGCCGGCTCGTCCGGTAGGTAGTCCCGGATCAGCAGTTCCCGCAGCCCCTCGGTGCCGGCCACCAACTCGTCCAGTTGCAGCCCCAGCAGCCGGCCGTCGGTGCCGAGCTCGATCACGTTGCCGGTCAGCTCGTCGGCGATGCGCCGCACCATCAACAGGCGCTGCAGCACGGTGAGCGCGTCGCGCAGCGTGGTGGCGTCCTCGATCTCCTGGATGGACAGGGCGTTCGCGACCTCGTCCAGCCGGTCCCGGTACCGGTGCAGCGTGGCCAGCGCCTGGTTGGCGCGGGCCAGGATGGTCGAGGAGTCCGCCACCTCGTGGCGCTGGCCACCGGAATACAGGCTGATCACGCTCATCGAGTGGCTGACCGCGATCACCGGCCGGCCGGTCTGCACCGCCACCCGCTCCGCCGTGCGATGCCGGGTGCCCGACTCGACCGTCGGGATGGCGGCATCCGGCATCAGCTGGATGTTGGCGCCCAGGATCCGGGTGGCGTCCGCACTGAGCAGCACCGCGCCGTCCATCTTGGCCAGCTCACGCAGCCGGGTGGGAGAGAACTCCAGGTCCAGCCGGAACCCGCCGTCGCATAGGCCTTCCACCGTGCGGTCGACGCCCAGCACCATCAGGGCGCCGGTACGGCCCGCCAGGATCCGTTCCAGTCCGGCGCGGAGCGGGGTTCCGGGCGCGACCATCGCCATGATCGCGCGGTGTGCATGGACCGCGCCCCGTTCATCCGCCACCGCTGCCTGCTCCCTGATCGCCTCCACCCGGCGCACTCGGCGCCCTGGGCCGCAGCGCCGACGACCCGCCGGTCAGTGTATGGGCCGGGCTCCGGTGCGCCGTCACCGCGGATCATCGCCCGCCCCACCCGCCGGGGGACAGGTTCACCACGCCGGACCCGTCACCGAGGGACTGCAACGCCCCGATCAGGTCCGCCGCCTGGCTGACCTGCATGCCGGCCGGCGGCCGGCCGTGGTCGCCGGGGGGCACGATCGCATGCTCGAAGCCGAGCCGCGCCGCCTCCGCGAGCCGCCGGCCCACCCCGGACACCGGGCGCACGTCGCCGGACAGCCCCAACTCGCCGACCACCGCGAGCGTGGTGGGCAGCGGGATGTCCCGCACCGACGACCACACCGCCATGGCGATCGCCAGGTCGGCGGCCGGCTCGGTGGTGCGCGCTCCGCCGACGGTCGCGGTGAGCACGTCGCACCCGCCGATGGACAGCCCGGCCCACCGCTGCACCACCGCGAGCACCATCGACACCCGTGCCTGGTCCAGGCCGGACACCGTCCGGTGCGCGCCCCCGCCGGGCGGGCCCACCAGGGTCTGGATCTCCACCGGCATCGGCCGGCGGCCCTGCACCATCACCGTGGTGCACGTCCCCGGGACCCCGGGGCGACGGGCGGACAGGAACAGCCCGGACGGGTCGGCCATCGACCGGATGCCGTCGTCGGTCATGGTGAAGCAGCCGACCTCGTCGGCCGGGCCGAACCGGTTCTTGACGCCGCGGACCATGCGCAGGGTCGAGTTCCGGTCGCCCTCGAAATGCAGCACCACGTCCACCAGGTGCTCCAGCACCCGGGGCCCGGCCACCGAACCGTCCTTGGTCACGTGGCCGACCAGCACGCAGGCGATGCCGCGCTCCTTCGCGGCGGCGGTGATGGCGGCGGCGACCGCCCGCACCTGGGCGACCCCGCCGGTCGCGCCGTCCACCCCGGCATCGGCGATGGTCTGCACCGAATCCACGATCAACAATTGCGGGCGCACCTGCGCCACATGGGACAGCAGCGCCGACAGTTCCGTCTCGGCCGCCAGGTACAGGTCGGGATGCACGGCGCCCAGCCGCCCGGCGCGCAGCCGGACCTGCGCCGCGGTCTCCTCACCGGTCACGATGAGCGCCCGGCCGTGCCCGCCGGCGGCCCAGGACTGCGCCGCCGCCAGCAGCAGGGTCGACTTGCCCACGCCCGGCTCGCCGGCCAGCAGGATCACTCCGCCCGGCACCAGGCCGCCGCCGAGCACTCGGTCCAGTTCCGGCACGCCGCTGGCCCGCGCGGCCACCACGGCGGCGTCCACGTCGCGCAGCCGCACCGCCGGGCCGGACGGCGGCCCCGCCGAGACCCGGCGCAGCGCGACCGGTGCGGGACCCTGTTCGGCCAGCGTGCCCCAGGCCTGGCACTGCGGGCACCGGCCGGCCCACTTCGCGGCGACGTGCCCGCATCCGGAGCACCGGTAGTCGGCCCTGGGGGCCCGTGACGTCCTCGACGTGGTCATGCCGGCACCGTATCCGCGGGCACCGACAGCTGTACGAAAGCGCGCCAGACGGGCGCTGCCGCCGAGGGCAGCTGGTCCCGGGTCAGCCGGTGCGGAGGTCAGCCGGTGCCGAGATTGGCCGTGGAGACCGTGACCTCGGTCTGGGTGTTGAACCGGCCGGTGGTCGGGCCGGCCGTGCTGGTGGGGCCGTGGCTGGACTCCGGCGCCGGCGTCGGCTGGCCGGAGGCGTTCGGCGAGGTGAGGTTGGTGGGCGTCTCCTCCCCGGTCTCCCACAGCTGCGGCGGCTCCTCGGGATAGATGTTCACCGTGGGCCGCGGCGTGTCGGCGCGCTGCGCGGGGATCTCGATCGGCACGTTCAGCGACAGCTGGCCGGCCTTGGCGAAAGAGAACGTCATCGGCACCGAGATGCCGTAGTTCAGGTCCCTGGTCAGGTCGGTGACCGCGGCCGTGACCTTGGCGTCCGCACCGCCGATCTGCAGCAGCGAGCGCGGCCCCACGGTGGCCGTGCCGTTGATCGTCACGGTCCCGGCGTCCGTGCTGATGCCGGTGAGGGTGTCCGGCTCGGTGGAGTCGTTGGAGATCCACAGCGTCAGCGGCGCCTGCGACCCCTTGGGGTAGTTGGCGCCGTCCGGGGTGGCGAGCAGCGCCTGGCGCACGCCGATCGGGCCCACGGTGCCCTGCGCGCCGTCGACATTGGCGATCTGCTGGGCGGTCTGGGAGACCTGGCCGGCCGCGCACCCGGTCAGCGCGGCAGCGCCCAGGGTGATCGCGGCGACCGCTCCGGCGAGCCCGCGCCGCAGCCGCGGGCGGGCGGCGCCGGCGTCCCCGGACCGGCCGGCACCGCGACGCGGCCGTGCGCTGGTCGTGCTGCGCTGCAGCCGGGCGGTGCGGAACACGGGCAGTCCCCTTCGGATGTGCCGGCGAACGGATCAGGGACAGATTAGCCGCCGGGGGTGGCGCGGTGCGCGTCGGGCACGCGGGTGCGGTGTCCGCGCTGTCTGCTATGACTGCTCCGACAGGCCGGCAAGCACGTCGAGGGGGGTTTTGTCAAGTCCGCGGATAGGCCCTGACCTGCGACAACGGCTTGAACGAATGGTCACGGTGTGGTAATGTGAGGTCAGCGAAAGGGGCACTTGACTCATGGTTTTCAAGGTTGGCGAGACCGTCGTCTACCCCCATCACGGGGCCGCTCTGATCCAGGCCACCGAGACCCGAACTGTTCGCGGGGAAGAGAAGCTCTACCTCGTTCTCAAGGTCGCGCAGGGCGATCTGACGGTCAAGGTTCCGGCCGAGAATGCAGAGATCGTCGGAGTTCGCGATGTGGTGGACCGCACCGGACTCGACCACGTCTTCGAGGTACTCCGGGCGCCGCACACCGAGGAGCCGACCAACTGGTCGCGCCGGTACAAGGCGAACCTGGAGAAGCTGGCGTCCGGCGACGTGAACAAGGTCGCCGAGGTGGTCCGCGACCTGTGGCGTCGCGACAAGGAGCGGGGCCTGTCGGCGGGCGAGAAGCGCATGCTGGCCAAGGCCCGGCAGATCCTGGTGTCCGAGCTCGCGCTCGCCGAGGGCACCAACGAGGACAAGGCCGAGGTCATCCTCGACGAGGTCCTCGCCTCCTGACACCGCCGCGGCCGCGCTGATCGTCACCGCTACGGTGCGTGCATGACGGTCGTCGCGCTGGTTCCGGCCGCGGGCCGCGGGGAACGGCTGGGGGCTCGCGTCCCGAAGGCGTTCGTCACCGTCGCCGGCCGCACCCTGTTGGAGCATGCGGTGCGCGCGCTGGCCGAGGCCGGCGTGGACCGGATCGTGGTCGCGGTCGGTGCCGACGAGCTGGCCGCCGCCCGGGAATTGCTCGGGCCGGCGGTGACGGCGCCGTCCGGTCACCCGTCCGCTTCGTCGACACCCGTCACCGTCGTGCTCGGCGGGGCCGACCGGGTGGCGTCGGTCGCCGCGGCGCTGGGTGCGGCCGGCGGGCCGGGCCCGGACGGTGATGACGAACCCTCCGTGGTGCTGGTGCACGACGCCGCCCGCGCCTTCCAGCCGGCCGCGGTGATCCGCGCGGTGATCGACGCGGTGCGATCCGGCGCTCCGGCGGTCGTACCGGTGCTGCCGGTGGCCGACACCATCCGGCAGTCGGCCGCGGACGGCCGGTCCGGTGGCGTGGTGGACCGGGAACGGCTGCGCATCGTGCAGACCCCGCAGGGCTTCCAGCCACGGGTGTTGCGCGAGGCGCACGCCCACGCCGCGGCGACCGGCACATCCGGCACCGACGACGCCGCACTGGTGGAGGCGACCGGACAGCCGGTGACGTTCGTGCCGGGGGACCGGTCGGGCTTCAAGGTGACGACCCCCGCGGACCTGGCCGAGGCCCGGCGGATGGTGGGTGCCGTCCCGCGGGTCGGCACCGGCACCGACGTGCACCCGGTGCAGTCCGGCCGGCCGTGCCGCATAGCCGGTCTGGCCTTCCCGGGCGAGGACGGCTGCGCCGGCCACTCGGACGGTGACGTGGCCGCCCACGCGCTGGCGGACGCGTTGCTGGCGGCGGCCGGCCTCGGTGACCTGGGCGAGGTGTTCGGCACCGACCGGCCGGAATGGGCCGGCGCGGCCGGGGTCGACCTGCTGGCCGAGGTCGCCGGGCGGATCCGCGGGGCGGGCCTGGAGATCGTCAATGCCACGGTCCAGGTGATCGCCAACACCCCGCGCATCGGTCCGCGCCGGGCGGAGGCGCAGCGGACGCTGTCCGCGGCGATCGGCGCGCCGGTCTCGGTGGCCGGCACCACCACCGACGGGCTGGGGCTCACCGGCCGCGGGGAGGGCCGTGCCGCCATCGCCAGCGCACTGGTGTTGCACTGACCTCAAGGACGCCGGATCCGAGTCGGCGTCCTACAGGGCTGCTCAACCGCGCAGGTGGTCCTCGATCACCCAGCCCCGGACCACCACCAGCCCGCAGCACAGCAGCACCGCGAGCACCGCCATCAGCGCCACCAAGGGCACCGTCCACCCGCCCGAGATGTCGTGCAGGAAGCCGAATCCCACGGGTCCGATGGAGGCCAGCAGGTAGCCGACGGACTGGCCGAACGCCGACAGCGCCACCGTCCCGGAATGCGTCCGCGAGCGCAACGCCATCAGCGTCAACGACATGGGGAAGGCCCCGCCGCCCAGCCCGATCAGCAGCGCCAGCATCCAGGTAGCGGTGGTGGGGAACAGGATCAGCCAGAGGTAGCCCACCAGGTAGCAGCCGACGAAGCCGACGATCAGGGCGCCCTGCCGGCGCAGCCTGCCGAGCAGCGCGGGCACCATTGCCGAGATGGGGATGCCGACCGCCACCACCAGCGCGACCGCGCCGGCCGCCGACTCGTCCGGCAGGCCCGCGTCGGCCAGGATGGATGCGAGCCATCCGAACATCACGTACGCCTGCAGGGACTGGCTGCCGAAGAAGCCGGCCATCGCCCAGCCCTTGCGCGACCGGAGCAGCGAGAGCACGCCGATGCGACGGCTGGCGGCTCCGGTCCCTGGTGGGGTGTGCCGCACCGCCATCGCCACCCACGGCAGCAGCGCCACCCCCGCGGTGACGGCCCACATCCCGATGCCGGTGCGCCAGGATCCGGCGACCGCGTGCTCGATCGGCAGCGTCACGCCGGCGCCCAGCGTCCCGCCGATGGTCAGCATGGTGGTGTACACCGCCGTCATGCCGGTGATCGCTCCTGGGAAGTGCAGCCGCACCAGGCCCGGCAGCAGCACGTTTCCCACCGCGATGCCGGCCAGCGCCAGGACCGAGCCGGCGAACAGCGCGGGCGTCCCCCCGACCAGGGCGCGCAACACCTGCCCCCCGGTGAGCGATGCCAGGGCCAGCACCACCGTGCGGTGCGAACCGATCCGGGCCGCCAGCGCCGGCGCGCCCAGGCCCATCAGGGCGAAGCACAGCGTCGGCAGCGCGAGCAGCACCCCGGACGTGGTGCCGGACAACCCGGTGTCGCCGCGCAGTTCGGGCATCACCGCGCCGAGCGCGTTCACCGCCGGGCGCAGGTTGATTGCCAGCAGCACCACCGCGACGACCACCAGTGCGCCGCCGCGGGGGCGCGCCCCCACCGCGCCCGATGCGGCGCGTTCGCGAGGTGTCGTCACTGGCGGAAGGATACGGCCCGGACGGGCCGGCGCCGCCGCATGGCAGTCTTGTCAGCCATGACCACCATCGCGATCCTGGGCGCCGGGAAGATCGGCGAAGCGCTCCTAGCCGGCCTGCTGGCCGCCGGGCGGCGCCCGGACACCCTGATGTTCTCCGAACGGGCGGCCGACCGGACGGCCGATCTGTCCCGTCGGTACGGCGTGCGCGGGGTGGACAACGCGACGGCCGCCCGGGACGCGGACGTGCTCGTGGTGGCCGTCAAGCCGCAGGACATCGACGCGCTGCTGAGCGAGGTCGCGCCGGCCGTGACGCCCGGCACCCTGGTGGTGTCGGTGGCCGCCGGACTGCCCACCTCGCTGTACGAGTCCCGGCTGCCGGAGGCCATCCCGGTGGTGCGGGTGATGCCCAACACCCCGATCCTGGTCGGCGAGGCGATGAGCGCCATTTCCGCCGGCAGCCATGCGACCGCCGACCATCTGCAGCTGGTCGAGGAACTGCTGTCCAGCGTGGGCAAGGTGGTGCGGGTGCCGGAGTCGCAGCAGGACGCCGTCACCGCCCTGTCCGGCTCCGGGCCGGCCTACTTCTTCTTCCTGGTGGAGGCGATGATCGACGCCGGCATCCTGCTGGGCCTACCCAGGGCGGTGGCCGCGGAACTGATCATCCAGTCGGCCGTCGGATCCGCCCGGATGCTGCGGGATTCCGGCGAGCACCCGGTCACGCTGCGGGAGGCCGTCACCTCCCCGGGCGGCACCACCATCGCGGCGATCCGCGAGTTGGAGAACCACGGGGTGCGGGCCGCGCTGCTCGCGGCGATCGAGGCGGCCGCGGTGCGGTCCGCCGAACTCGGCCGGGTGCACCACTGAACGGCCGCGGCCGGCCGGATGCCCTGATATTCGGTAACGGACAGTAACACTGCGTGCACTCCGGCGGGGGCCTTCCAGGGTGGCCTGCCGGTCCTGACCGGGCCCGTCACCCCATTCGCCCACCGCCCGACGGCTCGAGTTGTCACCCTGTCGGAAAAGTTCCTGTCGCATTCGTCCCAGCAGTAACGCTAGAGTGCAGGGAGCACGAGCGCGACAGTGTCCACCGGAGGGGAAGCCGGCGGCGCGATGCGTGCCGGAAGACGGTGCCCCATGCCACGGGAAGAACAGCCGCGGGAGGTTCACGCTCCCGACGAGCAACACAGTGCTGCGCCGCGTTCCGTGCGGCGGGACCAGCAGGGTCCGCGGGACCCGGCGCTGGCCGAGATGCGGTTCCTCACCGTCGCCGAGGTGGCGGAGGTGATGCGGGTGTCCCGCATGACCGTGTATCGCCTGGTGCACTCCGGTGAACTGCCGGCGGTGCGGGTGGGCCGCTCGTTCCGGGTTCCGGAGCGGGCCGTGCACGAGTACCTGCGAGCGGCGTTCAACGACGTCGGCTGATCGCCCGCACCGGGCGGTCGGCACCCGTGGATCGTGCCGATGGCGCGCGGTCGCGCGCGATCGGTAGCGCCTCACTGCGATGCCTGCGCGTGCCCCGAGCGGTGTCCGAGGTCCGGCGGCTGCCGGTAGGATGAGTCGGCGACCGCCGCGTGCGTGGCGGACCGCCACACCGTCACCGCCGTGCCCATGCGGCGGGTCACAGGCAGTCCGGCCACGGGTCGGCAGATCAGGCAAGAGGTCACCGGGATGGGTTCTGTCATCAAGAAGCGCCGCAAGCGGATGGCGAAGAAGAAGCACCGCAAGTTGCTGCGCAAGACCCGGGTGGCCCGCCGCAAGGCCGGCAAGTAGTACCGGCCGGGGTCCGGCGTCGGCGATGGCCGGTCACCGGGCCGGGCGCCGGCAGAGAACCCGCACGTCGACGAGGGGTGTGCGATGACCGGTAGGACCGTCCTGGTCACCGGCGTGACGCGCTTCCTCGGCTCCAGCCTGGCCGGCCGGCTGGCCGCCGATCCGCGGGTGGACCGGGTGATCGGCGTGGACGCCGCCGTGCCCGATCCGGCGGCCCGCACCCGCATGGGCACCGCCGAGTTCGCCCGCGCGGACATCCGCAACCCGCTCATCGCCCGGGTGATCGAGGCGGCGGCGGTGGACACCGTGGTGCACGCGTCGGCGTCGGCGGCGCCGGTGGCCGCGGCAGCCCGCACCATGGCCAAGGAAATGAACGTGCTGGGCACCATGCAGTTGCTGGCGGCCTGCCAGCGCGCCCCCACGGTCGCCCACCTGGTGGTGCGGTCCACCTCAGCGGTATACGGCGGATCGTCCAAGGACCCGGCCATCTTCACCGAGGAGACCGCCGCGCACGCCGCGCCGTCCAGCAGCGTCGCCCGCGACGCGGTGGACATCGAGGGCTACGTCCGCGGGTTCTCCCGGCGGCGCCCGGACGTGCGGGTCGCGGTGCCGCGGTTCGCCGAGATCATCGGCTCCACCGTGCGCAGCCCGCTCACCCGGTACTTCTCCCTCGCTCCCGGCGTGCCGGTGGCGCTGGGCCATGACGCCCGGCTGCAGTTCGTGCACGAGCAGGACGCGGTCGACCTGCTGGAGCACCTGGCGCTGGGCGACTTCAGCGGAACCGTGAACGTCGCCGGGGACGGGACGCTGACCCTGGTCCAGGCCATCCGCCGGGCCGGGCGCGTCCCGGTGCCGGTGCCGATGGCGGCCATGGACGCGGTCAGCCAACTGCTGAAGGTGGCCCGGATCGGCGGCTTCTCGGCCCAGCAGGTGCGGCTGCTCACCTCCGGCCGGGTGCTGGACACCACCCGGTTGCACCAGCAGGCGCGGTTCACCTGCCGCTACACCTCGATGCAGGCCTTCGACGACTTCGTCAGCACCATCACCCCGGTGCTCGGCCCGGCCGCGGTGCGCGCCGCCGAGGTCCGGGTGGCCGCGGCGCTGGGCGTCCGCCCACTGCCCGATCCGGACCCGCGGCTCGCGCCCCGGCACACCGGCGGAACGGCGGCGCCCGCGACGGCGCCCACCGGGCGCCGCCCCCCGCTGGTCTCCATCGACGGCGGCGGGTCCGGGCGGCCGCGGTCCGGCCGACGGCGGGTGACCCGGTGACGGGGCCCCGTCCGCACGGCCCCGGGGCGCCCGGGCGGGACGGCACCGGCCCGGCCGGCGGGGACGCAGCGGGCGCCGTATCGCCGGAACCGCCGTGGAAGCGGAACCTGGCCGGCCTGCTGGCCTTCACCCGCCGCCGGCTCACCGGCGACTACACGGTGGACGAGTTCGGCTACGACGCCGACTTCACCGAGACGGTGCTGCTGCCGCCCGCCAGGCTGCTGTTCGACAAGTGGTTCCGGGTGCAGACCATCGGCATGGAGAACGTGCCGGAACACGGTGGGGCGCTGCTGGTGGCCAACCACTCCGGCACCATCGCGGTGGACGCGGTGATGGCGGCCGTCGCGGTGCACGACCAACATCCCCGTCACCGCCCGCTGCGCATGCTCGGCGCGGACCTGGTGTTCGACACCCCGGTGCTCGGACCGCTGGCCCGCAAGGCGGGCAACACGTTGGCCTGCAACGAGGATGCCCAACGGCTGCTCACCTCGGGCGAGCTGGTTGCGGTGTTCCCGGAGGGCTTCAAGGGCGTCGGCAAGCCGTTCAGCCAGCGCTACAAACTGCAGCGCTTCGGCCGCGGCGGCTTCGTCTCGGCGGCGTTGCGCACCGGAGTGCCCATCGTGCCGGTGTCCATCGTGGGGGCCGAGGAGGCCTACCCGATGCTGGCCAATATCGCCCCGCTGGCCCGTGCGCTCGGCCTGCCATACTTCCCGGTGACGCCGACCTTCCCGCTGCTCGGGCCGCTCGGTGCGATCCCGCTGCCCAGCAAGTGGCTGATCGAGTTCGGCGAGCCGATCCCCACCGCCGACCAGGGCGAGGGCGCGGCCGAGGACCCGATGGTGGTGTTCAACCTGACCGACCGGGTGCGCGAGACCATCCAGCAGACCCTGTACCGGCTGCTGCTGCGCCGCGGACACCCGTTCCTGGGCTGACCCCGGCTACCGCACGGTGACGGTGCTCGCCACGGCTGACTCGGTGCCGTTGGCCAGCTGGACCGCCACCTGGACGGCGACCGCGGTGCCGGCCGGGATCTCGCCGAACCGGTAGACGTGCCGGGCGAGGTCCGCGGACAAGCCGCCGGCCTGCGAACCGGTCCATCCGCCGGTGCCGTCGGGCCGGGCGGTGATGAAGCGGGGGATCAGCGTGCCGGCCGGATCCAGCACGGCCCTGGTGGGCGGGGAGCCGGCGACCGCGGCCGCCGCGGACAGCGCCCGGATGACGCCGTCGTCGTCCGGCCCGATCCGGATCACCACGGGGGTGACGGTGCCGTCGGGGGAGCGGTACCAGTAGGGCACCGCGGAGGCACGCTCCTGGTCCAGGTACACCGGCACCGCCGTGGTGCCGTCACCGGCGTACAGGAAGCTCAGCTCGCCGCTGCCGGAGACCCGCTGGTCGTCCACCGAGATCGGCACCGCGGCCAGGTAGGCGACCGACCCGTCGTCCAGCAGCGCCCCCAGCCGGACGCGCCCGCCCACGATGAGCCCCCGGGTGGAGGACTGGTAGCCGGCCTCGGCCAGGAACGCCCCCTGCCCGTCCATGGTCACCGTCAGGGCCGGCGGATCGGCGAACGGCGGCGGCACCTCGATCGCCGCCACCCGGGCGTGGAAGTCGGTCAGGAACTGCGACCACAGCGATCCGGCGGCCACCGCGGTGTAGGCCGGATCCGCGGCGTCGGCGCTCTGCGGCAGGTACACCGACAACCCGGTGGCCCGCGGTGCCCCCGGTCCCGACCAGGAGGTCAGCACCACGTCGTGCACCGCGTCGGCCAACCGGCGGGCGGGCTCGGCGAGCGGCCCTTCCTGGTCGGACAGCAGCGCCGCCCAGTCCCCGACGTCGACCAGCCGGGAGTCGCTGGACGGATCCGGGCTGCGGCCGTACTCCCAGGCGATCGCCCGCGCCTGGGCCAGCGTCACCGCGTCCTCGGCGGTCCCGCCCACCACGATGCCGGCCGAGAGGTACCCCAGCGCGGTGTCCAGCTCGTCCAGCTTGGACAGGTCCAGCACGGACAGCGTGGCGTCGGCTCCGGCCGGGTTGTCGGCGTAGAACGCGCGGTAGGCGTCCACGATCCGCGCGGCCAGCTGGTCGGGGTCGTCGCCGGCGGTGGCGCCGGCCAGGAACGTCCAGTCCCAGCCCGCGCCGGGTTCGGTCTGCGCCGAGGCCACCAGCCGGTCGGTGAACGGCGCCAGGGCGGATGCCACGTCGACCTCGGCCATCAGGCAGGCATCGAAACCGATCAGGTCCAGCCGATCCCGCCCGGCCGCCGCCAGCCCGGCCCGGACGCCGCCGACGATCGCCGGCAGGTCCAGCATGGCCGGTCCGCCGGCCGCCTCCACCACCTCGTCCACCGCGGCGCCGGTCCAGCCCCCGCCATGGTCGGCGATCACCAGGGCGATCCGCTCGGCCGGGTAGGCGCGGATGCCGGCCGCGAGGAACGCCGCCAGCGTCTGCGGGGAACTCATCGGCTGGTCCGGCAGGTCGGCGATCAACGTCGCCTGCCCGGCGGCGATCGTCACCAGCTGAGTGCCGGTGCCCTCCGGGATGCCGGGCAGGGTGTCGGCCGCGGTGTACTGGCCGGCCGGACCGGATGCCGGACTGCGGTCCAGCAGCGACAGCACCCGCACGTCCGGATCGGTCGCCGACATCGCCTCCCGGACATCACCCAGGATCGCCTCCTCCAGATCGTTGCCGGCCGCCTGGTAGACCAGCACCATCCAGCCGGGGCTGGGCGCCGCCGCATCGGCCGGCAGCGCCTCGGCGATGGGGCCGTCGGGCAGCGGTGACGGGGATCCCGGGGTGGCGGGGCCGGGCATCCCGGGCGACGACACGGCGGGGCCGGGGGACTCCGGTGTCGACGCGCCCGGGACGGTCAGCGACGACGCGGCGGGCGCGGCAGCCGCCGGTGACGAGGCACTCGGGGTGCCGGCGATGGTGGAGCAGCCGGCCAGCGCCACGGCCAACAACAGCGCCAGCGCGAGCATCGGGCGCCGCCCGCCGGACCGGCGGGAATGCGGGGACGGTAGCGCGGGGGCGGCGGGGCCGTGCGGCATCGAAACTCCGGTCGGGAGCGGTGGATCCGGCGATCCGCCGGCCGGCCGGGGTGGCGCGGTTCCGCGACGGTACCCGACGCACCGGGCGTCCGGGACCAATTGGGCACACGCGTGTGCAACGGGTCGCGAATGCCAACCGGGCTCGCGAACCGCAACCGGTCCGGGAACGGCAACCGGGGCCGGGAACGGTAGCCGGTCTCGCCACGGCAACCGGGCTCGCGAACGGCAACCGGGCCCGCGAACGGCAACCCGGGCCGTGACCGGTGCGGGCTACTTCACCGTGCTGGAGGACACCGAGCCCTGCAGCTGCCGCTGGAACAGCACGTACACGATCAGCACCGGCACGATGGTGATCACCACTGCGGCGAACAGCGCGCCGAAGTCCACCGCGTACCCGGCCGACGACGCGAACGAGGCCATGCCCTGGGTGAGCACGTACTTGTCCGGGTTGGTGTTCAGTGCGACCGGCAGCAGGAACTGGTTCCACAGGCCGAGGAAGTTGAAGATCGACACGGCCGCCATGCCCGGCCGGGCCATCGGCAGCATCACCTGGAAGAAGGTTCGCCACTCACTGGCGCCGTCCACCTGCGCGGCCTCGTAGATCTCGTTCGGCAGCGAGGAGAAGAACGAGTGCAGGAAGAACACGGTGAACGGCAAGGCGAACGCGACGTACGTCATGATCAGACCGGGCAGCGTGTTCAGCAGTCCGATGCTGCGCAGGGTGAAGAACAGCGGCACGATGGCCAGGAAGATCGGGAACGTCAGCCCGGCCAGCATCAGGTAGTAGATCAGCCGGTTGCCGGGGAACTGGTAGCGCGCCAGCACGTACGCGCACATGGCGCCCAGCACCATCACGATCACCAGGGCGAACCCGACGACGATGATCGTGTTGATGAACCACCTGCCGATGCCGGCGGTCTCCCACGCGCTGGCGTAGTTCGCCCAGTGCAGCGAGGTGGGCAGCGACAGCGGATTGGACAGCACCGCGTCGGTGGTCTTGAACGAGCTCATCAGCACCCACAGCAGCGGGATGATGATGATCAAGGTCCAGATGATCAGCAGCACGTGGGCCGTGGTGGCGACCGCCCGGTCGCCACCGGTCGGCTTGGTCGCCCGGGGTTGCACGGCGGCGCCGCGGCTCGCGCCGGTGTCGGTGGTCAGCGTGGTCATAGCCCTGCCCCCTGCGCGGTGGTGGCCGGCTGTGCGGCGATGGCGACGGTGGCCGGCCGTCGCCGCTTGCGTCGGGGCGTGGCCGCACCGCCGCCGCCGGTCAGCCTGTTGACGGCGAACACGATGGTGGCGAACAGCAGGGTGACGATCGCCAGGATCACGCCCATCGAGGTGGCGTAGCCGAACTCGCCCTTGCGGAAGGCGGTGTTGTACAGGTCCTGCGACATGGTCAGGGTCGAGTAGTCCGGGCCGCCGAACGGGTTCAGCGCCATCATGTAGACGAACGCGTCAAGGGCGGCGATGCCGATGTAGATGTAGGCGGTCTGGATGGTGTCCCGGATCAGCGGCACCGTCACCGATATCGCCGTGCGGAACCGGCCGGCGCCGTCCAGCCGCGCCGCCTCGTAGATCTCCGCGGAGATCCCCTTGATGGACGCCACGAACAGCACCGAATAGAACCCGATGAAGCTCCAGATGATCACGAACATCGAGGCCGGCATCGCGGTGCCGGGATCGCCCAGCCAGTTGATCTGCTCCACGCCGAACAGCCCGAGGAATCCGTTGAGGATGCCCGCCGACGGGTTGTACACCTGCGCCCAGATCAGGCCGATCACGATGGCCGGGATGGTG
>DASSTH010000555.1:0-5922 GCA_035708025.1 Nakamurella sp.
CACCCGGTCCGCCGCGGTAGATCCGTCACCGACCGCGGCGACCACCCCGCCGTCGATCAGCAGTGCCGTATCGCGCAGCACCGGATCGCCGATCCGTCCGGTGGCCAGCGCACCGATGTTGGTGACGAGCGTCGTTGCCATACGGCTCCTTCCGCGGGAAGGTATACATTATCCGATCCAAGCGCTTGATGGTGTCGGAACGATACGTCGCAGAAGGCGGGTGCCACAGTGGTCAGCAAGGGCGTCGGGCTGTTCCCCACCGAGCCGGTCGGCGTGTTGCGGAACCTGACGCTGCTGGCCGAATCGCTGGGCTATCAGCATGCCTGGTTCGGCGACTCGCAGAACATCTGGCGTGAGTCGTCCACCACCATCGGTGCCTGCGCGGTCGGCACCGAGCGGATCGTCTTCGGCACCGGGGTGACCAACGCGGTGACCCGACACCCCTCGCTGCTGGCATCCACCTGGGCCACGCTGGCCGAGTTCACCGGCGGACGGGCGGCGCTGGGCATCGGCACCGGCGACTCGTCGCTCCGCACCATGGGCCTGTCCCCGCTCAAACTGGCCGAACTCGAGCGCGCCATCGCCGACCTGAGGGCACTGTTGCGCGGTGAGTCCGTGCGAGAAGCGGCCAGCGGCGCCGACTATCGGCTGGGCTACCTCACCGCGCCGGTGCCGGTGCCGATCTACATCGCCGCCTCCGCGCCGAAGATCCTGCGCATGGCGGGCCGGATCGCCGACGGGGTGATCATCCTAGTGGGGACCGCGCCGCAGTTCATCCGTGCCGCGTTGGACACGGTGGCCGCCGGAGCCGCCGAGGCGGGCCGCAGCCTGTCCGACATCCACACCGTGCTGTGGACCCCCACCGCGATCCAGGACGACGGCGACCGGGCCAGATCCCTGGTGCGGGCCCATGTCTCGCGGGTGGTGATCCGGCCGCTGCCGGCCGAGGTGGATCCGGCGATGCAGCAGGCGGTGGACCGCATCCGCTCGGAGTACGACTACTACCAGCACATGGTGCCGGACGCCGATCACGCCTCGCTGGTCCCCGACAACCTGGTCGACATGTTCGCCCTGGCGGGTACTCCCGACGAGTGCGCCGAGCGGCTGGACTCGATCACCGCCAGCGGGATCGACCAGGTGTCCATCGTGCCCTTCGTGCCCGCGGGGACCAGCCGGGAGCCGACCATCAAGACCTTCGCATCACTGATGGAGGGGCGGTGACGGGGATCCCGGGCCGGCCGGCCGCCGGCGACGGATTCCCCGCGCCCGGCGACGACGTCCCTGGGGCCCCACCGCCGTTGGAGGGTCCCGGCGCCCCGTCGGCGACGCAGGGTCCCGGCGTCCCGTCGGCCGTGCAGGGTCCCGACTCCGGCGCCACGGGCATCACCGTGCCCGCGGGCCCGGCCACGGAGCCGGCCGCACCACGAGACCGGATCGCGCTCGCGGTGGTTGTCGGGCTGGCGCTCGCCGTCGCCGGGGCGCTGCTGGCCCGCCGGCGGTCCGGGCGCGCCGGATCGGGGTCTGGCCGGGACCGGACCGATCGGATACATTATCCCGTGACTTGAGCCACAGCATCGCTGGCGCTCGCCCTCGCCCGACCGCTCCGGAAGCGGCGTCCGCACGCTTCCACCCCTTAGGAGGTCTGCATGCGAACCACCCTGAAGGCCCGCCTGGGCGCCGCGCTGGCGGTCGCCGCCGTATTCGCCGCCAGCGGGTGCGTCAGCGACTCCTCGTCCGATGCGCCGGGGACCGGGTCCGGCACCTCGGGCGCCGCCTCCGCCACCACCATGCGGATCTCCGCCACCGGGTTGGACAGCCTGCCGTTCATGGCCATCCTGCAGGTGGCGGTGGACAAGGGCTGGTTCAAGGACAAGGGTTTGGACGTGGAGATGTACTCCGGCGGCGGCGGCGGCAACACGCTGCGCGCGGTGACCACCGGGGACGCCGACATCGCGATCGCCGGCAACACGGCCGTGGTGCTGGCCGCGTCCAAGTCGGACTCGAACATGACGATCCTGGCGCCGTGGTTCCAGGTCAACGACTTCTACTGGATCACCAACCAGTCGGACGCCAAGATCGAGGACGCCACCCTCGGGTTCTCCAGCGCCGGCTCGTCCACCGAGTTGACGGTCAAGGCCATCCAGAAGAAGTACCCGACCGTCAAGACGCAGGCGATCGGCGGCATGGGCGACAACTGGACCGCGGTCAAGGCCGGCAATATCACCGCCGGCTGGGCGATGCACCCCTTCCTGACCGACAAGGTGCAGAACGACGGCGCCAAAGTGCTGGTCAAGTCCCGCGACGTGGTGGGCGACTTCCCGGCCGACCTGGTGGCGGTGAACAAGGACTACGCGACCAAGAACCCGCAGGCGCTGACCGCGTTCTTCCAGGTTGCCGGGCAGGCCTTCGACTACGTCACCGGTTCCACCGCCGACGCCGCCAAGGACCTGGCCACCTTGATGAAGATGGACGCCCCACTGGTGGAGGCCGCGCTCAAGGACACCCCGGAGCTGACCAAGGCGTACTCGCTCAAGGTGGACCCGGACGCGCTGACCAACCTCTCGCAGATGATGGTGGACACCGGCCAGATCAGCGAGCCGGTCGACTGGAAGACGGCCATGGACCAGCAGTTCCTGCCGCAGGACGACCGGGCCACCTTCTGATGCGCCGGTTGCAGGCAGCGGCTCCACCCGCACCGGGCGGGTCATGACGGGCGGGCACGGGATCGAGTTCTCCGGCGTCGGGGTCACCTTCAGCGCCCCGGACCGGGAGGTGGTGGCCGTCATCGACGTCACCCAGACCATCCCGGACCGGACCTTCGTGTCCATCGTCGGCCCCAGCGGATGCGGCAAGTCCACCTTGCTCTCCGTGGTGGCCGGGCTGCAGCGCCCGACCGAGGGCGAGGTGCGCATCGGCGGCGTGCCGGTGCGCGGCCCGAATCCCGCGGTCGGCCTGGTCTTCCAGGAGGATTCGACGCTGCCGTGGCGCACCGTCACCGACAACGTGCGGTTCGCCCTGCAGATGGCCGGGGTCTCCCGCGCCGAGCAACGCAGCCGGGCCGCCGACGCCATCGAACTGGTCGGCCTGACGGGATTCGAGAACGCCTACCCGCACGCGCTGTCCGGCGGCATGCGGCAGCGGGTGGCACTGGCCCGGACGTTGGCCGCGCAACCGTCCGTGGTGTTGATGGACGAGCCGTTCGCGGCCCTGGACCAGCAGACCCGGTTGTTGCTGGGCGGCGAGGTGCTGCGCATCTGGAGCCAGACGCACCAGACGGTGCTGTTCATCACCCACGACATCTCCGAGGCGATCCTGCTGTCCCAACAGGTCTGGGTGATGTCCTACCGGCCGGGCACCATCATCGACGTCATCGACGTGGACCTACCGGCCGATCGGGATCCGGCGATCGTCTCCACACCGGCCTTCAACGTGCTGCAGAACCGGGTGTGGGAGTCGCTGCGCGCGGAGTCGATGCGTGGCTTCGCGCAGGAGGAGCGCACCGGGCAGGGCACCGGCGGATGACCACCACCGCGGAACGCCGGGTGCCCGTGCGCCGGTCGCGGCGCGGATCGTCCGAGGCGCTCTACAGCACCATCGCCACCGCAGGCCTGCTGGTCCTGCTGGTGGTGGTGCTGCAGATCGGGTCGGTCTCCGGATGGTGGCGCTCGGCGATCCTGCCCGCCCCCAGCGACGTCGCGGTGTCCGCCTGGCACCTGTTCGGCACCGGGCAGTTCTGGGCCGACGTGGGGCGCACCACCTTCGAGATCGCGGTCTCGCTGCTGATCGGGCTCAGCCTGGGTCTGCTGCTGGCCCTGGGGTTCTGGAAGGCGCCGTTCCTGGGGCGGGTGCTCGAGCCCTATCTGATGGCGTTCTACGCGGTGCCACTGGTGCTGTTCTACCCGGTGATGATCGTGGTGGTGGGCATCAACGCCTGGGCGGTCATCGTGCTGGCCAGCGTGATGGCACTGATCCCGATGGCCGTCAACTGCTGGGTGGGGCTGGCCGGGATCCCGCCGGTGTACCTCAAGCTCGCCCGCTCGGTGCGGTGCTCCCCGTTCCAGACGTTGTGGCGCATCGCGCTGCCGGCGGCCGCGCCGTTCATCATGGCGGGCCTGCGGCTCGGCACGGTGTACGCGCTGATCGGCGCGATCGCCATGGAGTTCACCACTGCCCAGGCCGGCATGGGCTACCGCATCCGCTACCTGTACGAGTACTACTCCACGGTCGAGATGTACGCCTACATCACGGTGGTCCTGGTGGTGTCGATGGTCCTCACCGGTGCGCTGGTCGCGGCCGAGCGGGCGATCCTGGCCCGTCGGGGTTCGCGATGACCGCGGTGCAGGCCTCCGCGCCGGTCCGGCCGCCGCGACGGCGGACCGTGCGCCGCTGGCGCGGGGCGGTACCGGTGGGCAGCGTGGTGGTGGCGGCGCTGGCGGTGCTGGTGTGGCACATCTGCTCGGGACTGACCTTCGTCATCCCGTCCCCCGCCGCGACCGTCCGGGCACTGGTCCGCGACCTCGGCGACCCCGGCTACCTGCAGCACCTGCAGTACACGCTGGTCGGCTCGTTCTGGGCGTTCGTCATCGCGGTCGCCATCGGCCTGGCGTTGGGGTTGCTGCTGGGCGGATCCCGGTGGGCCAGCGTGATCTTCGAGCCGCTACTGGTCGCACTGAACGGTGTCCCGAAGATCGTGATCTACCCGATACTGCTACCCATCTTCACCCTCGGTCTGGGCTCGAAGATCGCCATGGGGGCGCTGTTCGCGCTGTTCCCGGTGATGACCAACGTGACGACCGGCGTCCGGTCGATCCCAGCGGTCTACTGGAAACTGGCCCGGTCGGTGAACTGCACGCGCACCCAGACCCTGCTGCACATCGTGCTTCCCGCGCTGCGCCGCCCGCTGCTCACCGGACTGCGACTGGCGGTGAGCCTGGCGCTGGTCGGCGTGGTGCTCGGTGAGTTCTTCGCCACCCGCTTCGGACTGGGCCGGGTGGTGTTGCAGGCCTATTCGGTGGGCAACTACGCCGACATGATGGGCTCGATCATCCTGCTGATCGCGATCTCGTTCGTGATCTCACTGGTGTTGTGGGCGTTCGAACGGCGGGTCCGATAGCCGTGGCGCACAGTGATTCCGCCGACCGCAACGGGTGGGTCGGCCAATCGATCCCGCGGCGCGAGGACGACCGCTTGCTGCACGGGCGGGGCCTCTTCGTGGCCGACCTGGTGGACCAGGGCACGCTGGCGGCGGTGTTCGTGCGCAGCATGCACGCGCACGCCGACATCGCCGGCATCGACATCACCCGGGCCGCGGCGCTGCCCGGCGTGCACCTGGTGGCGACCGCGGCGGACCTGCAACTGGGCCCGCTGCCGCTGCTGCACGTCCCCGACCCGACGTTCGCCGCCGCGACCGGCTTCTCGATGGTGGACCCGCGGCTGCCCTGCCTGGCCGCGGACAAGGTGAGTTATGTCGGGCAGCCGGTGGCCGTGGTGGTGGCGACCGACCGGCACACCGCCGAGGACGCCGCGGAACTGGTCGACATCGCCTACGGGGACCTCGATCCCGTGCTGGACCCACGGGCCGCGCTGGACGACGGGGCACCGCTGATCCATCCGCACCTGGAATCCAACTTGGCGGCACGGATCGGCTTCCGCTTCGGTGACGTGGACGCCGCGCTGGCCGGCGCCGCCGTGGTGGTGCAGCGCGACCTCACGGTGGGGCGGCACGCGGCGATGCCGATGGAGTGCCGCGGCGTGCTGGCCCGCCCCGAGCCCGGCGGGCGGATGGATATGGTGACCTCCAGCCAGATCCCGCATCGGGTCCGGGAGGCGGTGTGCAGCGCCAACGGCTTGGACGAGTCCGCGGTGCGGGTCCGGGTGGTGGACGTCGGGGGCGGGTTCGGCGGCAAGGCGAACGTGTACGCC
>DASSTH010000556.1:0-3299 GCA_035708025.1 Nakamurella sp.
ACGGTATCCACGGGCGCCGACATCGATCGCCCATACGGCGACTGGCCGGGAAGGGGGCACGCCCGGTCCCGATCGCCCCCCCGCCGTGACCCCCACGGCCCAAAGCGTTCCCGCGGGAACGTCAAACCGGACATTCCGGCCCGCGTCGCCAATCCCTTTCGCCAGGAAACCAGGGACCAAGGACGGTGGGATTCAGCGCCTCGACACATGGGGGCGCCCACCGGGGCCGCCCCGGTAGGGCCGGCGGCTGCAACGACGATTCCTCGGCCCGCCAGCTCCCCAGGTGGCAGCACACCGTGCGATACGGTCGGCGCTGCCCGGGCGGCCACTTCCGCCGTCGGCGCCGGGCCGCCGCTAGCCGCGACCGATGTACGGCATGGTGGTCGCCATTACCGTCATGAACTGGACGTTGGCCTCCAGCGGCAGCCCCGCCATGTAGGCCACCGCCTCGGCGACGTGGCTCACGTCCATCGTCGGTTCCCGGCCCTCGCCCGGGGTCGCCGCAGCGTCCGGCGACCCGGCGTCCGCACGGTCGGTGGCGTTGCCGACATCAATCTGGCCGCAGGCGATGCCGAACTCCCGGCCGTCCAACGACAGCGAGCGGGTCAATCCGGTGATCGCGTGCTTGGTGGCGGTGTAGCCCACCGAGTGCGGGCGCGGGACGTGTGCCGAGACCGAGCCGTTGTTGATGATCCGGCCGCCCCGCGGCTGCTGGTCCTTCATCACCCGGAACGCCTCCCGGGCGCACAGGAAGGAGCCGGTGAGGTTGGTCTGCACCACATCGTTCCACTCCTGTGCACCCAGGTCCTGGATGGGCAGGAACGGCGGGATCACACCGGCGTTGTTGAACAGCAGGTCCACCCTGCCGAACTCGGCGACCGCGGCCGCGAACAACTCGCGCACGGACCCCTCGTCGCGCACGTCGCAGCGCACCGCCCGGGCGACACCTCCGGCCGCCGCGATGGTCTGGCGCACCTGCTCCAGCAGGTCCGACCGCCGGGCGGCCAGCACCACGCTGAATCCGCGGCGGGCCAGCAGGATCGCGGACGCACGCCCGATCCCGCTACTGGCCCCGGTCACGACGGCGACGGGTGCGGTCATGGCGGTATTCAATCAGCCGGCCGGTCGAACGCGAATGGGCGCTCCGTCGTGTTTACCCTGAACGTCGTCCGTCGTGCGGAGGAGCAGGATCGCATGCTCAGACCGAGGCCGTACCCGATGTCCGGGCGCAGTCGCATCGGCGATGCTGGCGCGCGCCCGAGCGGCCGCCGCCATACCCGCGGAGCGTCCACCGTGGCGGACACCCCGGCCGCCACGGCGAGTTCGCAACCGGTGGACATTCCGGCCGCCACGGCGAGTGCGGAACCGGTGGACACCCCGGTCCTGCAGGTCATCCGCGCCCGTGCGGACGGACGCCGCGACGACCGCTACAAGCTGGGCCTGGCGGTCGAGGGCGGTGGCATGCGCGGCATCGTCTCCGGCGGGATGTTGCTGGCGCTGCGCGATCTCGGAATGGTCGACGCCTTCGACGCCTACTACGGCACCTCGTCCGGGTCGCTGAACCTGGCTTACCTGTTCGGCGGCTCGGACTGGGATGCGCTGTCCATCTACTACGACCACCTCACCGCGGGATTCGTGCGCCGGCAACGATGGAACGTGGCCCGCCCGCTGCTGGACATGCAGTACGCGTTCGACCAGGTGATCGCCCGGCTGATCCCGATCGGCTGGGCGCGCATCCGCCGCGCCGACCGGCCCATCAACGCCGTGCTGACCAATGTCGAGCGGCTGCGCCCGGAGACCAAGGACATGAGGTCCATGGACGGTGACGGGGTCGAGTACCTCAAGGCCTCCTCCTGGCTGCCGGTGCTGGCCGGGCCACCGCCGGTGGTGGGCGGGACGCGGTACCTGGACGGTGGGGTGCTGTGCCCGGACCCGGTGTACGCGGCGCTGGCCGACGGCTGCACCCACGTCCTGCTGCTGAACACCTCACCGCAGGGCCTGCGGATCGGAGCACCGCGGGCGCGGGCCATGTTGCGCCCGGTACTGAACCGGTGGCAGCCCGGGCTGGGCGAGGCTTACCTGGAGTCCCGGATCCGTTGGGACGCCGACCGTTCGGCGGCCCGGTACGACTGCGACGTGTCGATGGACGACTGCGCCGTGCTGCGCGTGGCGCCGCCGCCGGGATCCCATCAGGTGGAGCGGCTGACCATGCGCCGCGACCTGCTGCTGGACGGCGCCCGGGTGGGCTACCAGGCGATCACCGACCTGGTGGGAGCGGACGCCCGCCCGTACTTCTCGCTGTCCCTGCGGTGACGGGGCAGCCGTGATGGGCACCGTACGCAGCAGCCTGCCGGCCGGGCTGGTCGCCCAGGGGGCGCTGCTGGCCGCCGTGACCGGTGCGGCCGGGCTGGGCCGCTCGGGCTGGCTGGTGGGCACGGCCAGCGGGCTGGTGGTGAACGTCGCGGTGGCCCGGGGGCTGCGCCGCAGCGGCGCCGCCCGGCCCGGTCCGGCCGACCTGGTGACCCTGACCAGGGCCACCATGAGCTGCGCGGTGGCGGGGTTGATCGCGGACGGCTTCCGCGGCAAACCCGCTGTGCCGGCGCTGTTCTCGCTGACCTGCGGCGCGTTGGTGCTGGACGCGGTGGACGGCTGGGTGGCCCGCCGCACCGGTTCCTCGACCGCGTTCGGGGCGCGCTTCGACGGCGAGGTGGACGCGTTCTTGATCCTGGCCCTGAGTGTGCAGGCCGCCCGCTCGTTCGGCGGGTGGGTGTTGCCGGCCGGTCTGGCCCGGTATGCGTTCGCGGCGGCCGGCCGCGCGGTGCCGTGGCTGCGCCGGCCGTTGCCGTCCCGCTACTGGCGCAAGGTGGCCACCGCCACCGAGGGCGTGGCGTTGGCCGCGGCGCTGACCACCGTGCTGCCGCGCCGCGTGACGGTGGCCGGGCTGGTCGCCGGCTCCGCGCTGATCGCCGAGTCGTTCGGCCGGGACGGGTGGTGGTTGTGGCGTCGCCGCCACCTTTCTCGGCCGGCATGACGGACGACCTCCGCGGCCGGATGGACCGCGCGTTGCGGGAAGCCCGCCTCGCCGCCTTCCCGCCCGGTGAGTACGCCGAGCAGGAGAGCTTCATGCGGGCCTCCGAGATCGTCGGCCTGGCCCGGCGCGCGGGCATCGGGCCCGCCGTTCGGGTGCTCGACCTGTGTTGCGGCATCGCCGGTCCGGGCCGGCTGATCACCCGGGAACTCGGCTGCGACTACCTGGGCGTGGACGCCAGCCCCGCCGCCGTGGCGATCGCCCGGCGGCG
>DASSTH010000557.1:0-8616 GCA_035708025.1 Nakamurella sp.
GTTCGGCCAGCGTCTGCTCGCTGGCGCCCTGGAACTCCGCCGGGTACTCCATGGCGCCTACGCCGATGATGGCGCCCTGGCCGGCCATCAGCCGGGGGACCGAATGCACCGTGCCGATGCCGCCCGGATTGGTCAGCGAGATGGTGGTGCCGGTGTAGTCCTCCGGGGTCAGCTGCCCGCTGCGCGCCCGGCGGACCACATCCTCGTAGGCGGCCCAGAACTGGGTGAAGGTCATCGACTCGGCGGCCCTGATCGGCACCACGACCAGCGAGCGGTTGCCGTCCTTGCCCGGCAGGTCGATGGCCAGGCCGAGGTTGGTGTGCGCCGGGGTGACCACCTGCGGCTTGCCGTCCACCAGGGCGAAATGCCGGTTCATGTTCGGGAAGTCGCCGACCGCGCGGACCACCGCATAGCCGATCAGGTGGGTGAAGGACACCTTGCCGCCGCGGTGCCGGCGCAGGAAGTTGTTGATGACGATGCGGTTGTCGGCCAGTAGCTTGGCCGGCACGGCACGCACCGACGTCGCCGTGGGCAGCTCCAGCGAGGCGGTCATGTTGCGCACCACGGCGGCCGCGGCGCCGCGCAGCGGCCGGGCGCTCTCCGCGGTGACGTCGGCCTGGCTGACCGCCGCCTTCGCGGCCATCACGTCATCCGGCGTCGCGGTGGTGGACGGCCTGCTGGGCGCCGGCTCCGGTGCCGGCGCCGAGGCGCCGGGGGCGGCCGCCGGTGCGGTGGCCGGGATGGGTGCCGGCCTGCCACCGCTGGCCGAGCCCGCGGTGCGCGATCCGGCCGGTGTCGCCGGTGCGGCTTGTGCGGCCGGGGCTGCCGGGGCCCCGGGCCGGTTCGCGGGCGGCGGTGGTGGCGGCGGTGTCGCCGGCCGGGCGCTGCCGCCACTGGCCGCGGGCGCTGCCGGGGCCGCCGGGGACGCCGGGGACGCCGTGGACGCCGGGGACGCCGGGGCCGCCGGGGCCGCCGGGGCCGCCGGGGCCGCCGGGGCCGCGGGGCCGGCCGGCGCCTTCGCCGCGGGTGCAGCCGACGGTGCTGCGGCGGCGGAGGTCGCCGGAGTCGATGCTCCATCCGTGCGGTCGGCCGTGCCGGTCGAGCCGTTGTCGGGCGCGAGGTCGGCGAAGTACTCCCGCCAACTGTCGTCCACGCTGGTCGGGTCCGCCAGGAACTGCTGGTACTTCTCCTCCACGAACCAGTCGTTCGGACCGAATTCCGGGACCGTCGCTGACGACACTTGAGGATCTCCGCCTGTCTGCACTCGTTCGGCACTGACATGGCAAGGCTATCGCGCCCCGTCGCCGGGGGTGGCCGAACTGGGCCGCGTGGCCGCCGCGCGATAGGAGCCGCCGGGCCGTTTCATCCGGCTGTGCACGACCGCGCCGGCGCATGGCGTCACGGACGGCATCGACGACGGCGCGCCAACGACGGCGCCCATGACGGCGCCGCAGACGGCGAAGTCAGCCGAACGCGCCCACTCCGGTCAGTGCGCGGCCGAGCACCAGTTGGTGCACCTCGGCTGTGCCCTCGTAGGTGAGCACGCTCTCCAGGTTGTTGGCGTGCCGGAGCACCGGGTATTCGCCGGAGATGCCGTTGGCACCCAGGATGGTGCGGCAGGTGCGGGCGATGTCCAGCGCGGTGCGGGTGGAGTTGAGCTTCCCCATCGACACCATGACGGGGCTGGCCGCGCCGGCGTCCGCGGTGCGCCCGATGTGTAGCGCCATCAGGTACCCGGCGGTCCACGCGGTCGTCATGTCGGCGAACTTGGCCTGGGTGAGCTGGTGGCCCGCCAGCGCCCGGCCGAACACCGTGCGGGTGGCGGCATAGTCCAGCGCCACCTCCAGGCAGTCCCGGGCTGCGCCAAGGGCACCGAACAGGATCCCGGTGCGGGCCTGCGTCAGGCAGGACAGCGGCCCCTTCAGCCCGGCCACGCCGGGCAACAGCGCGTCCGGTCCGAGCCGCACGCCGTCCAGGTGCAGTTCGGCCGTGGCGGAGGCGCGCAGCGACAGCTTGCCGGTGACCTCCCGGGCGGTGAAGCCGGGCGTGTCCGTTGGCACGATGAATCCCCGGATCAGCCCGTCTGGGTCGTCGGTCCCGTCACCGCCCTCCAACTTCGCCCACACGATGGCGACGTCGGCGACGGTGCCGTTGGTGATCCACATCTTGGTGCCATCGAGCACGAAGCCATCGCCGTCCCGCTTGGCGCGGGTGCGCATGGAGGCCGGGTCGGAGCCCGCGTCCGGCTCGGTGAGGCCGAAGCAGCCGATGATCTCGCCGGCCGCCATGCCGGGCAGCCAGCGGTCCTTCTGCTCGTCGCTGCCGTACGCCCAGATGGGGTACATCGCGAGCGAGCCCTGCACCGACACCAGCGAGCGGATGCCGGAGTCGGCCGCCTCCAGTTCCAGGCACGCCAGACCGTAGGAGACGGTGGACATGCCGGCGCAGCCGTAGCCGGTCAGGTGCATCCCCAGCAGACCCATGGTCCCGAACTCCGCGGCCAGTTCCCGCGCCGGCAGTTCGCCGGTCTCGTACCAGGACGCCACCCTGGGGCGCACCAGGTCATCCATCACCGACCGGGTCGCCGCGCGGACCTCCTTCTCCTCGTCGGACAGGGTCCGGTCGATGTCGAGCAGGTCCAGGGTGGAAGGGGAGGTGGCCACGCCACGAAGGGTACTGGCCGGTGGCTCGGTCGGTGACCGGGGCGCCGGGCCCAGCGTCACGGCCCCTGCCGGTCCACGGGCCCGGACTGGACGGCGGGGCCCCTCTGGTCGGCGGGGCCCGTCTGGTTGGCGGGGCCCGTCTGGTTGGCGGGCCTGGTCTGGTCGGCGGTCCCGGTCTGGTCGGCGGTCCCGGTCTGGTCGGCGGGCGCCGTCTGGTCGGCGTACAGCCGGGCGTAGGCGCCGCCGCGGGCCAACAGGTCGGCGTGCCGTCCGGTCTCGGCCACCCTGCCGCGGTCCATCACCACGATGCAGTCGGCCCGGGCGGCGGTGGTCAGCCGGTGGGCCACCACGATCGTGGTGCGCCCGCGGGCCAGCCGTTCGGTGGCCGCCAGCACCGCGGCCTCGGCGGCCGGGTCCAGGGCGGCAGTCGCCTCGTCCAGCAGCAGGATGTCCGGGTCGACCAGTTCCGCGCGGGCCAGCGAGATCAATTGCCGTTGCCCGGCGGACAGGTTGCGTCCACGCTCCTCCACCCGGTGGGTGAACCCGCCCGGCAGCGTGCCGACCATGGCAAGGGCCCCGACCGTGCGGGCGGCGGCCTCCACCTCCGCGTCGGAAGCCTCCGGTCGGCCGTAGGCGATGTTGTCGCGCACGGTTCCGGCGAACAGGTGCGCCTCCTGCGGAACCACCCCCAGGCGCCGCCGGTATCCCGGTAGGTCGAACGTCCGCACGTCCGTGCCGTCCACCAGCACCGCCCCGTCGGTCACGTCGTAGAACCGGGCGATCAGCTTGACCAACGTGGACTTCCCAGCGCCGGTGGCCCCGACCACGGCGACCGTCCGGCCGGGCGGGAAGTGCACGCTCACCCGGTCCACCGCGGGCGGCCCGTCGGTGCGCGGGTAGCGGAAGGTGACCCGGTCGCCGTGCACGTCGCCACGCAGCGGCGGTACCGGCAGCGGGTCGGCCGGCTGCGGCGTGGAGGTCGGGGTGGCCAACAGTTGCCCGATCCGGCGCAGCCCGACCGCGGCCTGCTGGTAGCCGTCGAAGACCTGCGACAGCTGCTGGATCGGCGTGAAGAACGACGCCAGGTAGAGCACGAACGCCAGCAACGTCCCGGCGGACAGCGTGCCCGCCACCACCCGGTGTGCGCCGACGCCCAGCACCACAGCGGCGATCACGTCGGCGAGCAGCGTCACGCCCGGGAAGTACAGCGAGATCGCCGTCTGTGCCCGCATTCTGGAACGCCGGTAGGCGTCGCTGCGAGCGGCGAACGCCGCCGCGTTGGCCCGCTCGCGGCCCAGCGCCTGGGACACCCGCAGGCCGGCCACGTTCTCCTGCAGGTCGGCGTTGACCGCGGACACCTTCTCCCGGGCATCGGAGTAGGCGCGGGAGGCGAACCGCCGGAACGCGACGGTGGCGGCCAGCACCACCGGTAGCGCCGAGAAGGCCAGCAGTGCCAGCGGCCAGTTCATCACCAGCAGCACGGCCGCGATGCCGGCGAACGTCGCCAGCGACACCACGAAGGTCACCAGCCCGGTCTGCAGGAACGAGGACAGCGCGTCCACGTCGGTGGTCATCCGGGTCATGATCCGGCCGGCCATCTCCCGCTCGTAGTAGTCCAGCCCCAGGTGTTGCAGCTGGGCGAACTCGCGCAGCCGCAGCCGGTAGAGGGTCGACTCGCCGGCCCGGCCGGCGGTGACGGCCTGCCAGCGCTGGACCAGGTAATCGGCGGCCACGACCGCGAGGGCGATGTCCGACACGGTCCACACCACGCCGACCGCGCCCGCGGATACCCCCTGGTCCACCCCGGCGCGGATCAGCGCGGGCAGTGCCAGCCCCGCCGCGGTGTCCAGCCCCACCAGCAGCAGAGCGAGTAACAGCAGCCCGCGCACCGGGTGCAGGGCCCAGCGCAGTGAGAACGGCCGGGCGTCCACCGTGGTAGCCCCCTCCTCGACCGCGGGGGCGGGGACGTCCGTGGCCGGGGGCAGGGCGTCCACCTGGGCGAGCAGTTCCGGGGTGGCCGGCATGGCACCCATCAACCCGCCCATCGGTCCGCCGCCCCGACCGCCGGGCCGGCCCTGGCCGGCAGACGTGGCACGGACCGCTCCACCCCCGACGGCGCCGGGCCTGCCTGCAGCGGCACCGGCAGGCCCGTCCGCCCCGGCGCCATCCCGCGGCCAGAGCCGCTCGGTGATACCGGTGGCCCGGGCGGAATCGGCGGACGGTTCGGCGGCCGGTGTCGTCCACCCCGCGGGATCGTCACCGCCCGCGCCCGCAGCCAGCTCGCCGCCCAGCAGCCGGACGTATGCCGGGCAGCGGGCCACCAACTCCTCGTGCGTACCGACGTCGGTCACCGCACCGTCGGCGACCACCGCGATGCGGTCCGCGAGGTCCAGCGTCGACCGCCGGTGCGCGATCAGGATGGTGGTGCGGCCGGCGGTGACGGTGCGCAGGGTCGCGTGGATCGCCGCCTCGGTCGCGGGGTCGACGGCGCTGGTGGCGTCGTCCATGACCAGTACGTGCGGGTCGGTCAGCAGCGCCCTGGCCAGCGCCAGCCGCTGTCGCTGCCCGCCGGACAGGGTCAGCCCGCGTTCGCCGATCACCGTCTGGTAGCCCTGCGGCAGCGTCCGGATGAACTCCGCCGCCTCGGCGGCCTGCGCCGCCGCCTCGATCTCGGCCATGGTGGCGTCCGGCCGGCCGTATCCGATGTTGGCCGCAATGGTCTCGGAGAACAGGAACGCCTCCTCGAACACCACCGCGACGGCGCGGCGCAGGTCGGTCAGCCCGACCCGTCGCACATCGACACCGCCGACGCTGACCCGGCCGGCCTGCGGGTCGTAGAACCGGGGCAGCAGCAGCGACACCGTCGACTTGCCCGACCCGGTGCCGCCGACCAGGGCCACCGTGCTACCCGCCGGCACGTCCAGGGTGAAGCCCTGCAACACCGGCTCGTCGGCCAGGTAACCGAACCGGACGTCGTCCAGCCGTACCGGCAACGGCCCGTCCGGAATGGGCCGCGGATGCGGCGGATCGGTGATCTCGGCGCGGGAGTCGACGATCTCCAGCACCCGCTCCACCGATGCGCGCGCCTGCTGGCCCATCACCAGCAGCATGGACAGCGTGCGAGTGGGTGCCACCAATTGCGCCAGGTACAGCGAGAAGGCCAGGAAGGTCCCCAGGCTGATCGTGCCGTGCAGCGCCAGGAACCCGCCGAGGGCCAGCACGCCCACCTGCCCCAGCGCCGCCATCGCGGACAGTCCCGGGGTGAGCCGGGCGGCATACCGCACGGCGCGCATGCGGTGGGCGTAGAGCCTGCGTGCCGCCGCTCGCAGCCGACCGATCTCCCGCTGCTCCTGGCCGAACCCCTTGACCACCCGGACGCCGGTGACGTCCTCCTCCACGATCTCCGCCACCTCGGCGGCGGCCTGCGACGCGGCCCAGGTGGCCGGGAACAGCGTGGTGCGGGTGGACCGGGTCAGCACCGCGACGCCAGGCACCACCAGCAGGGCCATCAGCGTGAGCAGCGGTGAGAGCCACAGCATCACTCCCAGCGAGACCAGGAACATCACCAACTGGCCGGCGGACATCGGCAACATGGCCAACAGACCCTGGACCATCTGCAGATCGGTGGTAGCCCGGGACACCACCTGCCCGGTGCGCAGCCGGTCCTGGCCGGCGCCGTCCAGTCGCTGCAACGAGCCGAACACGTCCGTGCGCAGGTCGTGCTGCACGGCCAGGGACAGCCGGCCGGCCGCCCAGCGGCGCAGGAAGGAGGTGCCGAACCTGGACAGTGCCAGCGCCACCAGCCCGCCGATCACCCATCCCAGCAGGTCCGTCCGTCCCGCGATGGCCTGGTCGACGGCCGTCTTGGTCAGCAGCGGGGTGAGCGAGCCGACGCCCATGCCGCCCACGGCGGCCGCCCCGGAGGCGATGGTGGCCGCCCGGTGTCGCCAGCAGTACCCGAACAGCCGCCGCAGCCACCCGGGCTGCGGACGGCGCTCGGGCTCGGTTTCATCCGACCCGGCGGTCGGGTGCGACCGGGTTGCCGCGGGTGCTGCCACAACCGACCACGGTAGCGATGGGGGGTGACGGTGCGATCGGCCGCGGCCCGGACGCTTACAGCAGCGGGCGCCCCACCGACTGCACCGTCTGGCTGAGCGTGGGCGAGCCGAACAGGGCGCCGAAGGTGACATCGGCGGACGCCCGGCAGGTGAGTCTGACGGTGCCACCCGACGCCTGGGCCGCGGCGGAGACCTCCGGGCTGCGCACGCGCAGATAGTCCTCGGCGGCGCGGGCGGCCACCGACGTCGCTGCGGCGTCCGCGGCGGCATCGGGGGAAAGGTCGGTGCCGACCGCGTCGGCCGCGGCGGCTGCCGCCCCGTCGCAGGCGTTCTGCAACCGCTGATGCGCCAGGAACGCCGAGGTCGCTGCGGTGACACCGGCGCACAACAGCAGCAGACACAGCACCATCCCGATGACCAGCGGCGTCACCGAACCGCGGTCCGCGGCGCGCGGCCGGGACGCTCCCCGCTCGCCGGCCAGGTCCGGGACCCGAGCCGGCCCCCGGTCGTGGGTGGACGCATGGATCTTCGTCATCGTTCGCCCCCCGGCGCGCGGTCACACCCGGCTCATGCCGAATACCGCGACGCCGATCACCACCCAGAGCAGGACGCCGAGTATCAGGCCGATGAGTCCCAGCACCAATCCGGCCACGGCGGAACCCCTGTTGGTGGCGTGCCCCTGGTTCGCCCGGCTGATCCCGACCCCACCGAAGATGATCGCCAGGATGTTGAGCACCCAGCCCACCCAGGTCATCCAGCAGAACACCAGGCCGATGATGCCGAGCACCAGGCCGGCGGTGCCCATTCCGTTGCGCGGCTGGGGATATCCCGGGGCCACCGGATAGCCGTATCCGGGTGGCGGCGGGTAGCCGGCCTGCGGGTAGGAGACCGGGCCGGGGTTGCCACCGTACGGGTTCTGATACCCGGCCTCCGCCGGCCCTGCCGGGAACGGTTGGCCGCCGGTCGGAACGCCACCGGGTGGCTGGGAGTCGCCGTAGGGTCCGGATGTCACGCCAACTCCTCACCGCTCGGTCGTCAGCGATGCGAAGCATAACGCCGCACGGGGCCGGCAGCGGGAGTTCTGTGGAAGATGTTGATGGGTGGGCGCGGTGGCACCCAACGCCGGGACGGCTCAGTCGGTCTCGGGTTGCTGCTCGTCGTACCGGGTCGGCGGGAACGGGTGCTCGGCATCCAGCGGACGCAACTCGCCCTCGTCCCGTTGCCGCCTGATGGTGGCCCGCTCGGTGCGGTACTGCTCTGTCTCGGTGACGTCGACGTCGGGTGCCGCGTCGGTCGCCGGCGGCACGTCCTCCGGGACGTAGTCCTGCAGCCCGGCCTGCACCCGCTCCCGCTCCGTCCGCACCGCCAGATCGTCGTCATCCATCCGTGGGGGGATGCCGCCGTGCTCGCGGCGGTCGGGACGACCGGTCAGCGCCGGACCCGCAGCTGCTTCGGCGGCAGCGAGCGCGCCGGTCGGGCCAGGATCGCCGACAGCGCCCGGTTCGGCCGCATCGCCCATGGTCGGATCGGTGGTCATCGGTATTCGCCTCCTGTCCGTGCCCGTTCGTGCGGGGTCGGTTTCCCGCACACCCGTCGGCACGTCGTCGTCGCCGGCCATCGGTACGGGTACCCAACAGGTCCGGCCGGCCAACCCGGCCCGTTCCCGGGGGGCCCTGCCACCTCCGAACGCGCCGACCTGCGCGATCGCGGCCGGTACGCAGTGGCACGCTGGGTGCGTGGGCACGCCGGGCCGGGCGGGCACGGACGTCCGACGCTGGAGGGGGCCCAGCGGATGTCGGCCGACCCGGCTGGCACGCTGAACGGCGTGAGCACCGACCCCCAGGACCGAACCCTCGCCACCCGTGCCGTGCACGTGCCGGTTCCGACCGATGTGG
>DASSTH010000558.1:0-5737 GCA_035708025.1 Nakamurella sp.
GATGATGCGGGCGTCCCGTCCGCCCGCGGTGGGGTCGGTCGACAGCGAGCGCCGCTCCGGCAGCGGATCGTCGTCCGCGGGGTCCAGCAGCCGGTCCAGCAGTCCGAGCGCGGAGATGCCGTCGGCCTGGCTGTGGTGCATCTTGATCGCGAACAGTGTGCCCGGCTCCGACCCGGTCCGGATCAGCCGCATCTGCCACGCCGGACGCCCGGCCGGCATGGCCCGGGCGAAGAAGTCGCCGGCCGCGTCCCACCGTGCGTCCCGGTCCGCGGCGTCCAGCACGATCTCGTCGATGTGGTCGGCGGTATCCACCTGGTGCGCCAGTCGCCAACCGGGCCGGTCGCGCAGCAGGATGCGGCGGGTCGAGGGGAGACTGGTGCGGTCCTGCATGCTCGCCCGGATCGCGGCCAGGCTCGCGGCATGGCCGGCCGGGTCGGGGCCCAGTTCCAGCACGACCCCGAGTTCTTGCAGGGCGCCGGTGCTCTCCACGTGGCAGAAGAACGCATCGGCCGCCCGCATCGGCCAGGACCGGGAGCGGGGGGAGCGCCCGACATTGCTCAGCCGGGCGACGGCGGCCACGTCCCGGTCCAGTCCGGTGGTCCGGTCGGCGTCCGGCGCCGAGGTGTCGTCGCGGGGCCTGGCCGCGGCTCCGTCACCGTTCCGTATCGCGGCTCCGTCACCGTTCCGTACGGCGGCCCAGCCGCCGTTGTGCGCCGCGGTCCCGCCGCCGCCTTCGACCGCGGCCCCGTCACCGCTGGTCATCACCGTCCCGGGGCTGCACACCGAGGCCTCGTCACCGTTCCGTACTGCGGCCCGGTGACCCTTCGCATCTGCGAGCCCGTCACCGGCGGAGACCGCGCCCGGATCGGCGTCTCGCCGCTCGACGGCAGTGCGCAAATACGCCGCCAGCGCCGGCCCGTTCGAGCACAGCTCGGCGGCGCCGGCCACCGCCATCAGGTCGGCGTTCGCCGCACCGTGCGCGGCGATCGGCTCGGTCAGCACCACCGGCACGCCACAGGCCATCGCCTCCAGCGCGGTCGCGCCGCCGGCGTTGCCGATCACCAGATCCGCCGCGGCGGTGACGGTCGGCATCTTCGTGGTCCAGCCCAGCGGCACCACCCGGTCCTGCGGCAGCCCGAGATCCTCCAGCCGGCGGCGGATCTCGTCGTTGCGGCCGCAGGCCGCCACCACCTGGATGCGCTCGGACACCTCGGCGACGGTGCGCACCAGGGACACCACGTCACCGAACGCGTAGGACCCGCAGCCGATCAGCGTCACCAGGGCATCCGGTCGCAATCCCAGCTCCGCCCGGGCCGCCGCCCGGTCCATCGGCCGGAACCGGCTGACCACCGGCAAGGCCGAGACCCGGTGCCGCGCTTCCGGTTCGGCGCAGATCGCGGCCGGCACCGCGGCCGGGTGCACCAGGTAGTTCGCCGCCACCTCCCGGTACACCCAGAACGGGTGCGGCGCGTAGTCGGACACCCAGCAGGCCACCGGCACGGTCAGCGCCCGATGCCGGATCAACCAGGCCAGACCCGCCGAGCCGAGCGGATAGGTGGACAGCACCAGGTCGGGGTCGAACGCGTCGATGTGCCGGATCAGCCGCCGGCCGCACCAGGTGCCGACGAACCGCTTGGACGCCTGCGCGAACCACCGGTGCCGCCACAGCGACGAGTAGAAGAACTCGTACAGCCAGGGGGTGGACTCCACGTTGGTGACGTAGACGTCGCGGAACGAGTCCCCGACCCAACCGCCCATCACGTCCAACGCGTCGATGCGCCGGACCTCGCTGAGCGGCCAGACCCGGCCGACCGCCTCCTCCAGCGCCGCGGCGGTGGCGTTGTGCCCGCCGCCCATGTCGGCCGACACCACCAGCACCCGGCGCGGTTCACGCGACGTCACCACCGGTGTCGAGCCGGTGGTGGCGGTCGCGGCGTGGTGATCACTCATCTGTTCCCACATGGTGCCCCATGACCGGGCCGTCCAACCCGGCGCCATGCCGGTTCCGGCGGTGGTCGGCGGACCGCTGTCTACCCTGGGCCGGTGCACCGTACGGACCTGCGCGCACCGCTGCGGCCGGAGCGGGTCCGGCCGGATCCGTGCGGCGGGTGGCAGGTCCGCCACGTCGCATCCGCGGGGTCCACCAACGCCGATCTCGTGGCGGCCGCGGCGGCCGGCGCCCCGGACCGCACCGTGCTGGTCGCCGACCTGCAGACCGCCGGACGCGGCCGGTTGGGACGCAGCTGGCAGGCGCCCGCGGGTGCCGCCCTCACCGTCTCCATCCTGCTGCGCCCCCGGTCGGTGCCGCCGTCCCGTCGCGGCTGGGTCGGTGCCCTGCTGGGCCTGGCGGCGCTGACCGCGGTTCGCCGGCGGACGGGCCTGCCGGCCGAGCTCAAGTGGCCCAACGACCTGCTGATCGGCGGGCGCAAGGTGGCGGGCATCCTGGCCGAGCTCACCGGCGCCGGAGCGCTGGTGGTGGGGCTGGGCCTGAACGTGTCGCTGGAGCAGGCCGAACTGCCCCGCCCGGACGCCACCTCGCTGCTGTTGGCCGGGGCGCAGCCGGAGTCCCTGGGCCGCGAGCAGCTGCTGGCCGCGGTGCTGGACGCGTTCGGCCCACTGCTGGACCGCTGGGACGCCGCCGGCGGTGACGTGGATGCCGCCGGACTGCGCGCGGAGTACCTGGCGCACTGCGTCACGGTGGGTACGGCGGTGACGATCCAGCTGCCGGACGGCGCCCGGCTGACCGGTACCGCGACCGACGTGGCGCCCGACGGCTCGATCGTCATCGACAGCGCCGGTGGGCCACGGAGCTTCACCGCCGGCGACGTGGTGCACCTGCGGCCGGGTCCGGACGGCCGCCGGTAATGTCCAGCGCATGACGGGTCCAGCGCACGCCGACGGTGCCCAGAACGCCGACGGCGCGGCGCCCGGCGCACCGGCCCAGCCGCTGCCCGGCCCCGATCCCGGCCCCGATCCCGGCATCGCCGCCCGGCTCCGCGCGGTGTCCGAGCGGGTGGCGGCGGCAGCCTCGGATGCCGGGCGCTCGCCGGGCGAGGTGCGCGTCCTGCTGGCCACCAAGACGGTGCCGGCATCGCGGATCATCGAGGCGATCGACGCCGGCGCGCGGCTGATCGGCGAGAACCGGGTGCAGGAGGTGCTGGCCAAGTACGACGAGTTGACCGGGCAACCGCACCAGAGCCACTTCATCGGCCACCTGCAGGCGAACAAGGTCAACGCCCTGCTCGGCCGGGTCAGCTGCCTGCAGACACTGGACTCGGCGGCGCTGGCCGAGCGGCTGCAGCGCCGGCTGAAGGTGCTGGATGCGCACCTGGACGTGATGATCCAGGTCAACGTCTCGGGCGAGGCCTCCAAGTTCGGCGTGCCGCCGTCCGCGGCGGAGAATCTCGTCACCGCCCTGGCCGAGCTGCCCCGGCTGCACCTGCGCGGCTACATGACGATCGGGCTCAACTCCCCGGACCGGGTGGCGGTGCGCGCCGGCTATGCGCGGCTGCGCGACCTGCGGGACGATTTGGCCGCCCGCGGACTGCCGGGGGCGCCCGGCGCCGGCGAGCTCTCGATGGGGATGAGCGGCGACTTCCCGGACGCCATCGCCGAGGGCGCGACCATCGTCCGGGTGGGGTCGGCGGTGTTCGGGCAGCGCCCGCCCGCCGCGTGAGACACCACCCGTCGCCGGCCACCGGATGGCCCGTCCCCCGAGCACCCGTCACCGCCGGTCCGCCGCGCCGGTTTCGCTCCGCAAGGCGCCCGGAATCCGGCTCCCGGGCGGTAGCGTGATCGCGTAGATCGTCCCGGTAGCCCGAACCGGCACCGGCAGCGGCTCGACGGCAGGAGGCGCGATGGCCTACCCGGACAACCTGCTGGCGCGCGGGGAACGCGTCGTCATGCACAAGCACCCGCACTGGAAGGTGCTGGTGCTGCCGACGATCTTCTTCATCGTGATCATCGCCGGCGGGTCGTTCTTCGCCGCCTGGGTGAACAAGTGGAAGAACTCGGGGTTCACCACGCACCTGTGGTGGTTCGTGGCCATCTCGGTGGTCGGCGTCGTGCTGCTGCTGTTCCTGTGCCTGGTGCCGTTCCTGCGCTGGCGCACCGAGCACTTCGTGCTGACCACGCAGCACGTCTTCTTCCGCACCGGCATCCTGCACCGGCGGGAGCACCAGATCCCGCTGTCCCGGATACAGAACATCGAGACCGTGGTGACGTTCTGGGGTCGCATCCTGAGCTTCGGGTCGCTGATCGTGGACTCCGCTGCCGACCAGCCGCTGGAGTTCTCCAACGTCGCGTCGCTGACCAAGGTGCAGAGCACGCTGAACCAGCTGGTGGCCGACGACCGCGATCGCTTCGGCGAACCGATGGATTCGCGGGGCCGTGCGGTTCCCCGGCCCACCGAGGCGATCCCGGACGACCGCTATCCGCGGGGCGGCCGGGACGAGCGGGATGACGACGACCGCCCCGAGCGGGACTACGACGACCGCCCCGGGCGGGATTACGACGACCAACCCGCGCCGGACTACGACGACCGACCCGGCCGGCCGGCGCCCGGCTACCCGGAACAGTCCGGCTATTCCGGTCCCGAGGGCGACGCCTGGGGCCCGGCGGACACCCGCGGCTACCCCGGCGGACGGCCACCAGCGGACGACAGCCCGGCCGAACCGGAGCGCGGCGGCCGGTGACCGGTCCCGGCGAGCGGGCCGGTGGCTCCGGCGAGCAGCCCGGTGGCGGCGAGGAACGGGCGGCGGATCCGGCCGACCGGCCCCGCGACCTGCCGGATGTGGTGACCGGCGAGGGCTTTCCGGCCCGCGTGCAGATCGTCGAGGTCGGACCGCGCGACGGGTTGCAGAACGAACCGCGCCCGATTCCCGCGGATGCCAAGCTCGAGTTCATCGACCGGCTGGGGGCGGCGGGGCTGACGGTCATCGAGGCGACCAGCTTCGTGAACCCGCGGTGGGTGCCGCAATTGGCCGACGCGGCCGAGGTGTTCCCGGCCATCCGCCGCCGGCCGGGGGTGCGCTACCCGGTGCTGGTGCCGAACGAGCGCGGACTGGCCCGAGCGCTCGACGCCGGCGTGCAGGAGATCGCGGTCTTCGGATCGGCGACGGAGACCTTCGCCCAGCGCAACCTGGCACAGACCCTGGACGGCCAGTTCGGCATGTTCGCGCCCGTGGTCGCGGCCGCCACCGAGCGCGGGATGCGGGTGCGCGGCTACCTGTCCATGTGCTACGGCGATCCGTGGGAGGGTCGGGTGCCGGCCGCGCAGGTGGTGCGGGCAGGCCTGCGGCTGCTGGACCTGGGCTGTGACGAGCTGTCGCTGGGGGACACCATCGGCGTCGCGACGGCCGGCCAGGTGACGGCGCTGCTGGCTGCCTTCGCCGAGGCCGGGGTCGGGCCGGAGCGGCTGGCCGTGCACTTCCACGACACCTACGGCCAGGCGCTGTCGAACACGCTGGTCGCGCTGCAGCAGGGGATCACCACCGTCGACGCCTCGGCCGGTGGCCTGGGCGGGTGCCCCTTCGCCCAGTCGGCGACGGGCAACCTGGCCACCGAGGACCTCGTGTGGCAGCTGCACGGCCTGGGGATCGAGACCGGCGTCGACCTCGAGGCGCTGGTGGCCACGAGCGTGTGGCTGGCCGGCATCATGGGCCGCCCGAGCCCCTCGAACGCCGTCCGCGCGCTGGCCTAGGTCCGCAGGCGGCGGCGCTCGACCGCGCTCGTCGCC
>DASSTH010000559.1:0-10757 GCA_035708025.1 Nakamurella sp.
GTCGTTGAAGTGGTTGCCCAGCAACAGCGGCGCGTGGCTGCCGGCCAGCGCCCCGTCCAGCATGTCCTGGTAGGTGGCCTGCACCTGGGCGGCGTCCTTGTCGGACTGCGCCTGCGACACCTGCTTCATCTGCCCGGTGGACGGGTTGAACTCCTGCGAGTACCAGAAGTTGTAGTCCATGGTGATCTGGAAGTGGTTGGGCCCGTAGCCCGGAGTGTCTCCGTGCATGGGGAACTCGGCCATGCCCATGTTCCAGATCTTGTAGTTGGGCGACTGGGTGGGCCAGGAGACCCCGCGGTGCGTGAACGACTGGTCGTAGTCCATGTGGTGGGCCACCAGCGCCGGATACAGCGCCTCCTGGCTGCCTTCCAGGCACGGAGTTCGTTCTCCCGTCACCGAACTGGCCGGGACGTCGAGGGTCGGCATGCCGGGGACGTTGTCGATCGTGCGGTAGTTCTTCCAGACGTCGAAGAACTGGTCAAGGTCGCTGTTCCAGGCAGCGGTGCTCCAGGTGTCCGCCCCCGGCGGGTTGTCCGAGCAGAAGTGGCCCATGAAGTGGGTGGCGATCTCGTCCCCGGCGGCGTAGGCCTTGTTCAGGTCCAGCACCTCCTGCTTGACCTCGTCCGGGGTGTTCCAGGATCCCAGCGAGCTGGTGCCCGCCTTGTGTCCGTAGCCCTGGTAGGCGTCCTTGTGTGCCTCGTCCAACAGGTACAGCCCGGTCAGGTTCGCCGTGAAGTGGAAGGGCACCTGCTGGGCGATGTTGAAGTAGTACTCCCACTTCTCGTGCCAGCCCGCCCCGTCGAAGCTCACCGCGATGAACTGCGGCGGCTTCTCCCCCGGCTTGAGCTTGGTGGGCACGAACCCGTCCGGCTCGGCGTTCGGGTTGCTGCTGGCCGACGTGCTGGTGCCACCGGAGGTCGCAGCGGTGCCGGAGCTTCCGCCGGGGGAGGTCGCCGTGCCGGACGAGCCGCCGGTATCCGGCGGTGACGACGGTCCGGAGGATGAAGCGGATCCCGGCTGGGTCGGCTCACCGGACGTGGTCACCGGTGACTCGGCCGGGCCGGAGGATCCCGTCACCGCCGACGAGCCGGGCAGGTAACTGGTCTGCGTCACGGTGACGGCGGGGCCGGCCCCGCCGCTACTGGTGCAGGCCGAGGCGCCGAGCGCGCAGACGGCGAGGGCGGCCGTGACCTTCAACGCGGCCAAGCGGCGACGATGCATGAGCGCTTCTCCAGGATGGGCAGACGGGCAGCAGCGCCCGGTCGGCGGCCGCCTGGACGGCGGGAGTCGGCCGGTGGGAACCTCGGTGGTCCCGGTTCGGTGACGCTTCGCTGGGCGAATGGTTGCGTCCTGATCCCGATCGGCCTCCACTATCCACCTTCGCGACCCCCGGTGCCCGGTGCGACTCCGTTTCGGCGCGTCGGCCCGGCGGGCTCGCGGAGGCTTCGGCGCTGGATCTGGCCGCCCCCGGGCGCGCAGGTCGCCGCGGTCCGCCCGCTCCCGGGCGCGCAGGTCGCCGCGGCCAGGCCCGCGCCCCGGGCGCCCCCGCGAAACGGGCGTCGCGCCTAGGCTGATCATCATCATGGACAGCCCAGCCACGCCCCGGACCGGCGGTTTCGCCGCCTGGTTCCGGCGGGTGGCGGCGCCGGAGACCCTGCGCTCGGACTTCCTGCCGCCCATCGGTGCGGACGCCCGCCGGGAGACCCGCCGGTCGGTGCGTTTCGAGATCGTCCTGGTCTTCGTGATCACGCTCGGGATGAGCGGGCTGCGGTCGCTGGTGAGCATCATCGAGACCCAGATCAAGGCCAGCCAGGCGCAGATCTCCCTCAACCAGGTGCACGTCTCGGTGGCCGCCCCGCAATCCACCGTCGGCATCGTCGACCTGATCCGGCAGCTGCTCAGCATCACCTCCGGGCTGGCCTGGGGCGGGTTGGGGCTGTACCTGCTGTGGCGCGCGGGCGCCAGCCTGCCCCGTCACCTCGGTCTGAACCTGCGCCGGCCGTGGCACGACCTGGCCGCCTCGGTCGGGCTGGCGGCACTGATCGGCATTCCCGGCCTGGGGCTGTACCTGCTGGCCAATCAGCTCGGGTTCTCCCTCACCGTCGACGTCTCGAAGCTCAACGACGTCTGGTGGCGCATCCCGGTGTCGATCGGGATCGCCTTCGAGAACGGCTTCCTGGAGGAGTCCCTGGTCGTCGGCTACCTGCTGCTGCGGCTGCGCCAGCTGGACGTGCGGCCCTGGGCGGCCCTGCTGCTCAGCGCGGTGCTGCGCGGCTCGTACCACCTGTACCAGGGCTACGGCGGGTTCGTCGGCAACGCCATCATGGGCCTGATCTTCGGCTACGTGTTCCTGCGCTGGCGCCGGCTGTGGCCGCTGATCATCGCGCACGGGCTGATCGACACGGTGGCGCTGGTCGGCTACGTGCTGCTGCACGGGCACGCCTCCTGGCTGCCCTGACCGGCGAGCCCTGGGCCGCCCGCACCCGGCCCCTGCCGTTCCGGGCCCCCTCGCCGCGGTGGATCAACTCCCCTGGCATGCACGAACTCGGTCCCACCAGCCACTTGCGTCGCAATTCGCCGACGATCATCCATGCCTGAGAAGTTGATCCATGCGGATGGGGAATCAGAGCAGCTCCGGGCGCCGGAAGTCCTCGCCCAGCACGTGCCAGCCCAGGAAGGCCAGCACCGTGGAGTACCAAATCTTGGCGTGGTTCGGGGTGAGCACCCAGTGGTTCTCGTCCGGGAAGTACAGGAACCGGTGCGGCAGCGGCTCGTCCGGCTTGGCCGCCGCCAGCAGGTCCCACCACAGCCGCAGCCCCTCGCCGATGGGCACCCGGTAGTCCTTGTCCCCGTGGATCACCAGCATCGGGGTGCGGATGTCGCCGATGGACGCCGCCGGGGAGTTCGTCCTGGCCATCTCCGGGCTCATCTCGTCCCGCCAGAAGCTCGGCGCATCGGTGGTGCCGCCGAACGAGGGCAGGTCCCACAGGCTGGCGTGCGACACGATGGCCCGGAACCGGTCGGTGTGCCCGGCGATCCAGTTGGCCATGTAGCCGCCGAACGAGCCGCCCATCATCGCGGTGCGCTGCGCGTCCAGGTCGTCCCGCTCGGCCAGCACGGCGTCGGTGGCCGCCATCACATCGGTGAACGGCTCGGAGCCCCAGCGGCCCCAGCCGCGCCGGATCATCTCCCGCCCGTAGCCGGTGGACAGCGCCGGGTCGGGCAGCAGCACGGCGTAGCCCTGGGCCACCAACAGCCACGGGCACCAGCGCCATGACCAGGAGTTCCAGGACGACACCGGTCCGCCGTGCACCCACAGCAGCAGCGGGGCCGGGCGGTCCGGTGACGAACCCTCCGGCAACGCCAGGAACGAGCGGACCGGCGTGCCGTCGTCGGCGGTGGCGGTGACCTCGGTGAGGGTCCCGGGCAGGGCGGGGCGCGGTGCCGGACCGCGCAGTTCGCGGGGCTGCTGGTCAGCGGCGGCGGTGTCCAGCACCACGATGGTGCCCGGGTCGGTGTAGCCGGCCCGCACCGCGAACAGGGTCCGCCCGTCCGGGTGCACCTGCACGCTCGAGTAGGCCCCGTCGCCTGCCAGCCGGCGCCGCCGGCCGGTGCCGACCTCCAGGGCGAACACCGGGGACCGGCCGGCCTCGTCGGCGGTGAAGTACAGCGTGCCGCCGTCCGGCGACCAGGCCAGCGAGGTGGGCATCAGGTCGCCGTCCAGCGGCAGCTGGTCGGCCCGGCCGCCGGCCGCCGGCATCACCCACAGCGAGATGCTGGGCGGCTCGGACGCGGTGCCGTGGTCCTCCCGGACGTAGGCCAGGCGCCGGCCGTCCGGCGAGATGGCCGGCATGCCCAGCATCGCCCGCTCCGGCTCGGCGAGCATGGTGCGCTCCCCGGTGGCCAGGTCGATGCGGGCCAGTCCGACGGCCAGGTCGGTGTGCCCGTCCACCCGCTGCCAGCTGGTGACGGCGAAGCTGCCGTCCGGCGCCAGGTCGATGGCGGCCTCGAACAGGGCCCGGCCGGCGTCCGGCGTCAGGTCACGGAGCGACAGCCGGGTGTCCCCGTCACCGTTCCCGGCCGGGTCGCCGGCGGCCGCCCCGTCGTCCGCGGCCGCCCCGTCACCCCCGGCCGTTCCGGCGCCACCGGGACCGGTGCCACCCAACCGGCCCGCGGCGTACAGCCGGGGTTGCTCCGGACCCAGGTCGTGGTCCCAGTACCGCACCGGGTAGGCGTCGTGCAGTATCGCCGCGACCTTGGACTCCTTGCGGCGCTTGCGCTTGTCGGCGTCCTGGTCGGCGGACTCGGTGCCGAGGTAGGCGGTGGCGGTGACGAGGATGTCGCCGGAGTCCCGGGCGGCCAGCACGCCCGTGACGCCGCCGTCCCAGGCCGCCACCTGCCTGGCCTCGCCGGCCGTGGCGGGCAGCAGCCACAGCGCCGGGCGGGCGTCGTCGTCGGGCTTCTCGGCCGCCGGGTCGGGCCGCTTGGAGACGAACAGCACCGAGTTGTCCGGCAGCACGACGGGGCTGGCCTCGCCGGGCGCCGAGCGGGTCAGCCGGGTCGCCGGCCGCTCGCCGGCCGGGTCGACCTCCCACAGCGCCGAGGCGTAGCCGGTGCGCTTGGCGTTCAGCTCGCTGGCCACCGCGACCAGCCGGGAGCCGTCGGGGGACAGTGTGATGGCGCCCTGCCGGCGCAGCGCCACGAAAGCGTCCAGGTCGTGGAACGGGGTCGGTGGCGCCTGCTCGGCGGATCCGACGGTGGCGGCCGGGGTGCCGGCGGCGGTCAGGTCGGTGTCGGTGTCGGTCTCTGGCATGGGCACCATCCTGCCGCCTGCGGGCCCGGCGGGGCAGCGGGGCGGGCGGCGAATTCCGTCCGGGCCGCGGCCGGTGGCGACACCCCGGTGGCGTCCGGGCGGCCGTCCGTAGGCTGCTGTCCATGGCCGAGGCACCATCCGGCATTCCCGCCGAGTACACCAGCGCGGCCGACTGGCTGCTGTCCACCACCCGGACGGTGCGCAAGCGACTAGACCTGGACCGGCCGGTGCCGCCCTCGGTGATCATCGAGTGCCTGCAGCTCGCCGTGCAGGCGCCCACCGGCAGCAACGCGCAGGGCTGGCGCTGGCTGGTCGTCACCGATCCGCAGGTGCGAACCCGGCTGGCGGAGTTCTACCGATCCGGCGGCGCGGCCTACTCGGCCCGCCAGGCCGAGGCGCCCCCTCCGGACGCGCAGACCGCCCGGGTGCGCGCTTCGGCGGAATACCTGACTCGGGTGATCGACCGGGTGCCGGTGCTGGTGATCCCGTGCATCCGCGGCCGGCTGCGCAGCGTGCAGCACGCCGCCGGGTTCTACGGCTCGATCCTGCCGGCGGTGTGGAGCTTCGCCCTGGCGCTGCGCTCCCGCGGGCTCGGCTCGGCGTGGACCACCTTCCACCTGGCGCACGAGCGGGAGGCCGCCGAGCTGCTCGGCATCCCGGACGACGTCACGCAGGTGGCGATGCTGCCGGTGGCCTACACCGTCGGAACCGACTTCCGACCGGCCGAGCGCGGGCCGGTGGACGAGATCACCTACTGGGACCGGTGGGGCGCCACCCGCTGAGCCGGGCTCACCAGGTGCGGTAATACGGCGCGCTGGTCGGCACGATCCGCTTGCCCAGCGGCATCAGCGATATCGGGATCAGCTTGAAGTTGCCCAGCGCCAACGGGATTCCGATGATGGTGATCAGCAGCGCGACGCCGGTGACGAGATGCCCGATGGCCAGCCAGATCCCGGCGAAGATCAGCCAGATGATGTTGCCCAGCAACGATCCCGCGCCGGCGGTGGGCCGATCGACGATGGTCCGGCCGAACGGCCAGAGCACGTATCCGGCGATGCGGAACGCGGCGATACCGAACGGGATGGTGATGATGAACAGGAAGCAGATCAGGCCCGCGACCGCGTAGCCGATGGCCATCCAGATGCCGCAGAAGACGAGCCAGATCAGGTTGAGCAGGGTGTTCACGCCCGCCAGTATCCGCCCGGTCGCCAGCTCCCGTTGCGTCCTGCGGATTGCGCGTTATTACCCGCGATCCGCAGGACGCAACGGGTCGCGGAGCAGGTGGTCGGTGACGGCGCGGGTGATGCAGCCGGTGGTGTCGCCGAACGCGGCGGCGGTTCCGAAGCGATCCACCAGGGCGGTGACGGTGACGCCTCGCGGCACCACCACCGCGGGGTCGGCGGACCCGGCGACCACCAGCACCGCGCAACCACGGGCCACCGCCCGCTCGATCACCCCGCCCACCACCTTGCCATCCAGCGACTGCGCGTCCAACCGGCCCTCCCCGGTGATCACCAGATCGGCGTCGGACAGTGCGTCCTCCAAGCCGGCGGCATCGGCCAGGGTGCCGAATCCGTCCACCAGCTCGGCACCGATCGCGGCCAGCCCGCCGGACAGCCCGCCGGCGGCGCCGGACCGGTCCAGCGTCTGCACATCCACGCCGAACCGTTCGCGGTAGCGCACCCGCAGCTCGGCCAGCCGCTCGGTCAGCAGCCGCACGGTGTCCGAGTCCGCGCCCTTCTGCGGGCCGAAGATCGTTGCGGCGTCGAGGAACCTGGTCCGCACGTCGGCGCACACCCGCAACCGGACCCCGTCCGGCAGCACGCTGGGACCACCGTCCGGGGCCAGCACCTGCAACGCTCCGGCACCGCCGTCGGTGGTCGCCGAACCGCCCACACCGATCAGGATGTCGGTCGCGCCGGCCGCCACCGCGGCCAGGATCAGTTCGCCGGTGCCGCGGGTGGTGGCGGCGACCGGGTCGTTGCCGGCGGCACCCCCGGCCAGCAGCAGACCCGACGCCGCGGCCATCTCGATGACCGCGCGGTGGCCGTCCAGTCGCCAACCGGCCGGCACCGGGGCACCGAGCGGCCCGGTCACGGTGGCGCTGCGGTTGGCCCCGCCGAAGACGTCCAGGGTGCCCTCGCCGCCGTCGGCCAGTGGCAGTTCCCGGCACGGCAGGCCGACCGCCCGGGCGGCGCGCGCGATCGCGGCAGCCACCTGGGGCGCGGCCGCGGTGCCGCGGAACTTGTCCGGCGCCGCCAGCACCCGGCGACTCGGCACCGCTGGATCCGCCACCGATGATCGCCTCAGCGGAGGGTGAACTGGCGGCCCAGAATGCCGTCCCGCGCCCGCCGCTCGGCCGGTGACAGCGGATCGTCCACCGCCAGCGCCGCGGCCAGCCGGTCGGCGAACTCCAGCGCCGGCCGCTCCCACTCCGACGGGTGGGCCTCCCGGTCCAGGTCCCATACCGGCACCAGCCGGCCGTGCGCCCGGAACGAGCCCACATACCTTGAACCCTCGCCCAGGTTCAACCGGTCGTCGGCAGCGAGCCGGGCCATGGCGGCCATCAGCATCGGCTCGTCCTCCGGGCGGACCCAGCGCAGGTGCGCCTTGTCGCCGGTGTCCACCCAGTACGCGCCGGGCAGGTCGGCGACCCGGGCGGTCGGCATGATCGCGGCGTTGGCCCGCTCCAGGGTGGTGGCGAGCTCGCTGCCGGCCTCCGGCTCCTCCTCCAGCCACCAGCCGAAGTCGGAGTGCACCGTCACCTCCAGCGGTGCGTCCGCGAGCAGGTCCTGCAGCCGGGCGCCCACGGTGGCCCGGCCGTAGGCGGGCAGCACGCTGGACGGCTCGGCCGCCAGGCCCCATTCCAGTGCCGAAGCCAGATCCCGTGACAGGTCGCCGGAGTGGGTCTGCACCTGCATGCCCAGCAGGATCGACCCGTCGCCCCTGGTGATCGCCGCGGCGGCACCCGGCAACACGCTGCCCAGGGTGATCGACGGGGTGCCGTCGCCGGCGTCCCGCAGCGCCAGCGGGGCGGTCGCGCTGGGCACGAACTCGCGCAGCGCGATCAGCTCGGTCTCGCCGGCCAGGCCCTCGAACGGCCGCGCCACGATCATGTCCGCCGCGTCGGCCGCACCGTGACAGGCCTTGTACCGGCGACCCGAGCCGCACGGGCAGGGCTGTCGCGGGTTGATCGCCGGTGGCGCGCCGTGCACCCCGTTGCCGGACGGGGCGGTGACGGTACCGCCGGGGCGCTGCCTGTTCTTCTTGGCCACGGCTGTCACGGTAGCCGACCGGCTGGACGGTTCCGGACGGCGCGATCGCGGGGGCGTCGGGGCGGGCCGTGGGACGTGCAAGAATCGGACACGTTGCCTGCCTGTACGGCACCACGAGCAGGGGAAGCTGTGTCATTTCAGGACTCTGCCGCACCGACCAACGGCCCCGCCGGATCGGGCGAGCCGACCGCATCTGGGGTCTCCGGGTCCCGGCCCGCCGGGTCCGGGCCGGTGCCGGGCAGGCCGCAGCCCGGGGTGTACGGGCTGCCGCCGCTGCCGACATTGCGGCCGCTGCCCGCGCTGCGCCCGATGGCGCCCATGCCGCGGCCGCCGTGGGAGGCCGACGACCAGGACGACCGCCCCCGGCCGGTGCCGGTGCCGCGCACCCCGCACCGCCCGGCACCTCCGCCACCCGCCGCAGCTCCCGTCACAGACGCCGCCGCGGCCCCTGCCACCCAGGCCCCACCCCCGGTCACCGCAGCCCCGGCCCCGGCCGCACCAGCCCGGCTGGCGGAGGTTCGAGCGGCTCCTCCGGTTGCGGCACCGGCTCCCGCTGCTCCCGCGGCGGCACCGCCGCGCGTTCCGGAGTCGGCACCGCCACCCGCCGCACCCCCGATGGCCCAGCCCCGTATGCCGGCGCCCGCCCCGGCGCAGCCGCCCTCGCCTGCGGCATCCCCGGAGCAGCGGGCGGGCCGGTCCGGGACCCGGTCCGGCGCCCGGGTGCTGGTGGTCGGCGGCGCCGGGCCGGTGGGCCGGGCGGTCGCGACGCGACTCGCCGGCCTGGGCCATCAGCTCGCGGTGCAGGGCGCCGCTTCGGTCGCCGTGGACGCCGGGCGGGACGACCGGCCGAGCCATCGGGCGGACCCCGCAGGCATAGCTCCCACGCTGCTGCCGGCGGACCGCAGCGACGCCGACGCCATGTCCGGCGTGGTCCCCGCGGCCTGCCGGGCCCTGGGTGGCCTGGACGCGGTGGTGATCCTGCCCGCCGAGCGGCCCGCCGCCCCGCCGATGTCGCTGCACCCCGATTCCTGGGCGGACGCCTGGTCACACGTGCTGGCGGCCGACGTGCTGGCCGCAGCCTGCGTCGCGCACGCGGCCGCCCACCTGTTCCGCGCCGATCCCCCGACGGCGGGCCGGATCGTGTTGGTCACCGGCGGGTCCGGGTCCGGGACGCCCGGGGGACTGCCCGCGGTCGCCGCGGACGCCGCCATCGCGGCGCTCGGCGCGGAACTGGCCCGCGACCTCGACGGGCAGGGCGTGGCGGTGAGCGTGGTGTGCCCGCGGCCGGAGCCGGCGGACCGCGTCGCGGGGGATGTCGCCGAGACGGTGACGACGCTGCTGTCCGGGCCGGCGCTACCGGGGATGACGGTCCGGCTCGGGGGCTGACGCCGAACCCGGCTCCTCGCCCGACGTCTCGCCGTTCGAGCCCTCGTCGCCGGCCGGCTCCTCGTGCGAGTGCTGGTCTGCCACCTGCTCGGCGTCGGGGTGCTCGTCCTCGGCGTGTTCATCGCCGGCTGGCTCCTCGTCCGAGCGCCGGTCGCTCGCCTGCTCGGCGTCGGGGCGCTCGTCCCCGGCGTGTTCATCGCCGGCCGGCTCGGGATCCGTCCGTTCCCCGGCGGATTGCGGGGGCTCACGGAGCCCGTCACCGCCCGTCGGCGCCATCCGGTTCCGCGCGGTCGACTCCGGCGGGCGCACCGCCCAGCCGGCGTACCGGTGCGATCCCCGTCCCGACCAGGCCCGCTCGAACGACACCAGCACCGCGGCGAACAACCCCGCCACCAGCGCCCCCACCAGGTCCACCGCGATGTGCATCTCGACGGTGTCCGCCATCAGCTGCTCGCTGCGCCCGAACGCCATGATCAAGGTCGCCAGCACCAGCAGCCCGTTCGCCACCCAGGCCAGCCACCACAGCGGCACGGTGATCCGCGTGGAACGCCGCCGACCGCCGTCGGTGCGGCGCAGCAGCCTCACGATCTCGGTCAACACCTGCCCGGCGCCATACAGGTTCCAGCCCGGCACCACCAGCCGCGCCAGCAGGGCCGCCGCGGTGCGGGAGGGTTCCAGGCCGGCCCGCCGCGCGGCGGCCCGGTGCAGCGTGGTGAGCGGTCGCAGCGCCAGTAACGCGGTCAGCACACCGAGCACCAGGGCCACGCTGCCCGCGGTCGCCACCAGCACGTCGCTGGCCCGCACCGCGCGCCCGTCCAGCACCCAGGTCCGGCCCCGCAGCAGCAGCGCGAACCGCCAACTCTCCGCGGCCGCCGCGACCAGGCACGCGAAGCCGGTGAGCGCCGCGGCCGCGGCCACCATGCGCAGCCCGCGCACCCGAGGGGTGGTGTCGGTCTGCGATTCCTGCCCCGGCACCGTGGCGCTTCGCCAGATCACCGGCGGGAAGCCCCAGGTCGGGTGCGAGCCGCCGTACCCGGGCGGGCCGGTATACGGCCGGCGCAGCAGCGTCACCCGGCGGCGCGGCCCGGCACCGGGCGGGGGATGCGCGATCCAGCGGCGCAGCGCCAGCGGCGCCCCGCAGTACACGCAGGTGTACACGCCGCGCGGCAGCGGCGGTTGGGTGCGCGCGCAGCGCGTGCAGCGCACGCCGAACCGGCGCTCGTCCTCAACCGTCCGGGCTGCCGGCGGGCCGGGCGGCGATCCCGCCCCGGGCGCCCATCGGC
>DASSTH010000560.1:0-4163 GCA_035708025.1 Nakamurella sp.
GGCACCGGCGACCTGCCCCGGGCGCTGGCGGAGATCGTCGACGACTTCGGCGACCTGGCGCCCAACGAGCGGCTGCAGCTGTTGCTGGAGTTCTCCGGGTCCCTGCCGGAGCTTCCGGAGAAGTACGCGGCGCACCCGGAGTTGCTGGAGCAGGTGCCGGAGTGCCAAACCCCGCTGTTCCTGATCACCGAGGTGTCCGGGTCCGGGCCGGATGCGGTGGTGCGGCTGCACTTCTCGGCCCCCGCGGAGTCGCCCACCACCCGGGGTTTCGCCGGCATCCTGCACGAGGGGCTGAGCGGGTTGACCGCGGCGGAGGTGCTGGCCGTGCCGTCCGACCTGGCCGAGCGGCTGCCGTTGGCCGATGTGGTCAGTCCGCTGCGGTTGCGCGGGCTGTCCGCGATGCTGGCTCGGATCAAGCGACAGGTCCGGGAGCGGACGGCAGCGTGAGCCGGCATGGCACGGCATCCTGCGTCGGCAACCGGCGACGGCCGGAGCCGGCCTCGCCCACCGGCGTGAGCCACCGTGCTGTGGAATCCCCCGTCGACAACTGGCGACGGCGGGAGCCGGCCCCGCACACTGGCGTGACTCGCCGTGCTGCCGCAGGGTGAGCCGGTGCCGGGCAACGGCGTGCGCCCGCAGCCGTCGGCATGACCGGCGACCGGCCCGCGCTGCTCGGTCGCGGTCCGGGCGGTGCGGTCCGGGCGGCGGCGCTGCTGCTGCCCGGCGGCTCGATCGACTCCCGCCGCCCGCCGCTGCGCATCGCCGACCTCGGCCTGCTGCTGCCCCGGCTGGCGCTGCGGGACCGCGGGGCGCCACTGGGGCTGGCGGTGCACCTGCTGCGCTACCGGTACCGCGGCTGGAACGGCGGTGACGGGGACACCGCGGCCGACACGTCCTGGGCGCTGGGCCTTCTCGCCGAGCGGTATCCGCAAGCACCCGTCGTGCTGGTGGGCAATTCACTGGGCGGCCGGGCGGCGGTGGCGGCCGCGGATCATCCGGCGGTGACGGGAGTCGCGGGCATCGCCCCCTGGCTGCCGGCGGCACAACGGGTCGAACCGCTGGCCGGGCGTCCGCTGCTGATCGTGCACGGCGCGGCGGACCGCTCGGAGGCCCCGGCCGCGGACTCGCTGGACTTCGCCCGCCGGGCCCGGGCCGCGGGCGTCGTCACCGCCCGGTTCCTGGTTCCGGGGGCGGGCCACTACCTGTTGCGGCGCGGCCGGGACTGGTCGGCGCTGGTGGCCGCTTTCACGCTGGCCGCGGCCGGTCTCGCCCCGATGCCCGCGCTGATCCGGCGGGCCGCCGATCCCGGGGCCGACCTGTCGATGCCGCTGCCCTCGGCCGGCACCCTCGGCAGTTGACGGTCACCCGCGCAGCAGCGTCATCGCGCCGGTCATGGTCACCCGGGCAGCCGCAGCACCACCGCCGGTGATGGTCATCCGCGCAGCCGCAGCACCCCGGGCCGGTGACGATCATCCGCGCAGCCGCAGCACCACCACGCCGACGATGTAGGCGATGCCGGCCACCGCTGCCAGCCAGAAGTACGGAGCGCCGTCGCCGCCGCGCGCGACGTCGATGACGAACGCGACGATCACCGCCACGATCAGCACCGAGCCCGCGAACGCGGTCGCCTTCAGGTCGATGGCGTTGATGCGCTCGTCCCGCCGGTCCAGCAGGCCCTTGACCGTCTCGCTGCGCCGCCGCACCAACCACAGGACGGCCGCGAAGACCACCATCAACACCAGTCCGGCGATGCCGAATCCGGTGTTCCCGCTGATTAGCCCGGCCACCAGATAGGCGATTCCGCCGACCACCGAGATCGCCGGGACCACCAGTTCCCTGGTCTCAGCCGTCTTCATGGAAGATCTCCTCGATGCTGGTGCCGAAGAACCGGGCCAGCGCGAAGGCCAGCGGCAGGGACGGCAGGTACCGACCGGCCTCGATGGAGTTGACCGTCTGCCGGGACACCCCGAGCGCCTTGGCCAGGTCCGCCTGCGACAGGCCCGACGCTACCCTCATCGCCCGGACGTCATTTCGCATTCCGGCGCCCGCAGGTGGCCCGATCGCCCTCGACGACGGCGATCAGAATGGCGGTGCCGATGGCGATCTGGAATCCGAGGTTGGTCGCATCACCCACGACGACCTGGACTATCAGCCAGGCGAGCAGGGCGATGCCGCCGGCTATCCAGCCCGGTCGCCACGGCGATCGCGGTCGGTCTGGGGGCCTGTTTCGGAACGTCATGTGACAAGCATGCTTGACATTGGCGGGTGATGTCAAACGAGCTTGTCATCCTGCGCGGCCCGGACACCCGGCGACCCCCTTCCGCGAGGATCAACTTCCGCCCGCGAGGATCAACTTCCGGCCCCACCCCCGAAGTTGATCCTCGACAGCAGAAGTTGATCCTCGCAAGGCTCACAGGGTGGTGACGGGCTGCCGGGCGGCCAGCGCGCGCAGGGTCGGGACGCCGGCACCGCACATCGCGGTGATCTCCGGCTCGGACAGCGCCCCGCAGCGCAGCCCGCGCAACAGGAAGTCCGCCAGTGCGGCCGCTGTCGCCGGTTCGTCTAGCACACCGCCGGCCTGCCTGGTCAGGTACGCCGCCACGCGCTCGCCGGCCGGCGCCGCGCCGGAGCGGTAGAAGTCGTACGTGGCAAGGTATCTCGTGACCAACTGGGCCGGGTGCAGGTCCCAGCCCTGGTACAGGCCGCGATCCAGCGAACGGCGGACCAGCCGGGCGTGCAGCGCCCACGCCGACCGCACCGACTCCGGGTCGCCCACCGGCAGCACGTTGCTGGAACCGTCGGACACCGGCACACCCGCGGCCGCCGCGGCCACCTGCATCACCGCCTTGGCATGGTCGGCGGCCGGGTGGTCCATCCGTTGCTGGAACGCCGCGATGCGCAGCGCGGCCGTGTAGTCGTAGGTGCCGAAGTGCAGCCCACAGCAGCGGCCCTCGGACGCCTGGATGATACGGGCCGCCGTGGCGGTGCCGTCCGGCCCCAGGATGGCCTGCGGGGTCTCGATCTGCACCTCGAAGCGCAGCGATCCCGCGGTCAGGCCGTGGCCGGATTCCAGGTGATCGCACACCTCGGCCATCGCGGCCACCTGATCGGCCGAGATGACCTTGGGCAGGGTCAGCCGCAGCCCGGCCGGCAGCGTTCCGGCGCCGGCGAGCAGTTCGGCCAGGAACACGTCAAGGGTGCGCAGGCCGCGGCGCCGGGTGCCCGGCTCTAGTGATTTGAACCGGATGCCCACCCAGGCGGGGGCGGTGCCGTCGTGCCAGTCCTGGGCCAGGTGCCGCCCGGTGCGCGCGGCGTCGGCGTCCTCGACGGCGTCGCCCGGATCGCCATAGCCGTCCTCGAAGTCGATGCGCAGGTCCTCGATCGGGCTGGTGTACAGCTTGCGCAGCAACAGGTGCCACACCGCCGTCACCCGTTCCGGATCCATCCCGGTTGCCGCGGACAGGCTGCGGGCGTCGGGTGCCACCGTGGTCAGCGTGGCCATCGCCCGGCGACCCCAGTCCGGCGCCACCCCGGGCGCGTAGTCGCCGGCGGGCAGGTACACCGTGTGCACCGGCTGGGCGGCCGTTCGATCCCGCTGTGCCGCAGCGAGCACCATGGCGTCCGCCGCGGCCAGCCGTTCGTCCAGCCGCCCGATCAGGCCGTCCCCCAGCACGCCGCCCGGCGCTTCCGGTCGGGTCTCGGTCATCGGCCGAGCATCCGGTAGGCCGGCACGGTCAGGAATTCGGCGAAGTCGTCGTCCAGCGCCACCCGCTCGAACAGCGTCACCGCCTCGTCCAGGCGTCCCGCCACCGCGCTGTCACCGTCACCCAACTCCTCGGCGAATCGGCGTGACTGCTCGGCGATGACGTCGCGCACCAGATCCGCCGTCACCTGCTCGCCGGAATCCAGCCGCACGCCGTTGTGCACCCATTGCCACACCTGGGACCGGGAGATCTCCGCGGTGGCGGCGTCCTCCATCAGGTTGAAGATGGCGGCCGCTCCGTTGCCGGCCAGCCAGGCCGCGATGTACCGGATGCCCACCGCCACTGCGTTGTCCAGTCCGGCCCGGGTGGCCGCACCGGGAGTGGCGGCCACGTTCAGCAGGTCGTCGGCGGTGACGTGCACATCCGGGCGACGCCGCCCGACCTGGTTGGGCCGCTCCC
>DASSTH010000561.1:0-2773 GCA_035708025.1 Nakamurella sp.
TCCCTGCCGGAACGAACGCTGACCGCATTGCGGTTGGTCGCGCTGCTCACCGCTCCGACGGTGGCCGAGCTGCGCGCCGTCGGTGTCGACGCGGCAGATCTCGACCCCGCCGAGGAGGCCGGACTGATCGAGGTGCGTCAGGACGTGCGGTTCTGTCATCCGTTGCACGCCAATGCCGTTCGGGCCGGCATTCCGGACGGGCTGCGGCGCCGGCTGCAGCTTCGGCTCGCCGCAGCCGTCGCCGATCCCGACGAGCGGGCCCGCCAACTGGCCCGGGCGATCACCGAGCCCGACGAGACGGTGGCGTCCGAACTGGAGGCGTCCGGCAGGCGGCAGTGGGCCAGGGGAGTACCGAGCCTGGCGGCCGAGTTGCTGGACCGCGCGGCCGCGCTCACCCCGCCGGCCGGAGCCGCGCCGGCCCGATCGGGCGACGACCCGACCGCCCGCCGGATGCTCGGCGCCTTGCGTGCCCGGTACGACAGCGGCGACCACGCAGCCACCGCGGCCGCCGCGGACCGGGTCGCGAGCATGCTCTCCGGTGACGACAAGGCGGCGGCACTGCTCATCGCTGCGGTGGTCGCGTTCGTCACCGAGGGACATCCTCCGGCGATCCGGCTGGCCCACCGCGCACTGGAGCACGCACGTCCCGCGGGCGGGATGGCCAGCCGTATCCATGCCCACCTGGCCGTCTTCGATGACCGCCCCGACGCGGCCGTCGAACACGGCGAGCGGGCGCTGGCCCTCACCCCCGACGACGACGATCCGGACCACCGCGACATGCGGTGCAGCGCCATGCTGATGGTGTTCTACAACGAGGTGCGCGCCGGCCGCCCGGCCCGGCTGGACCTCCTGGAAAAGGCCCTGCAGCTCGAGGGTGAGCAGCCGTCCTGGCTCGCCGGCTCCGTGCCCGGGCTGTGGTGGACCGCGGTGGACGAGCACGAGCGGGCCTGGGCCAGGATGGATCGTCAGCTGGCACACGCCCGGGCCACCGGCGACGAGCCGCTGCAGCTGGAGGTGCTGCTGCACCTGGTGCAGTCGCTCATGCTGGCCGGCCGCTGGGACAGCGCGGAGCAGCACCTCGCGCACGCCCGCCTGCTCGGTGAACAACTGGGCGGGGGCCTGGACGAGCAGGACTACCTGCAGGCCCAGATCGGCATCTACCGCGGCGATCTCGACCGGTACGGGCCGATCGTGACCGCCGGATTGCACCGCGCCCGGCGGGAGGGCGACAGCTGGGGCATGCGGGTGTACGGGGTGCTGGACGCGCAGCTGGCCCTGCACTCCGGACAAGCCCGCCGAGCGGCGGACAGTTACGCGGACTTGGCGGCCGCCCTGTCCGCGCACGGGCTGGTCGAACCGCTGGCGCTGCGCTGGGAGCCGGACTGGATCGAGGCCTGTGTCGCGGCGGGCGATCTCGACCGGGCGGCCGCGGTGCTGGAGCAGTTGGCCGGCCGGCACCGGAGGCTGCCGCGGCCCTGGACCACGCTGGGACTCGCCCGGTCCCGGGTCCTGCTGCAGGCCGCGCGCGGCGGCGACACCGGGGCCGAGCTGGCCGAATTGGACTCCGCGCTGGCGGCGGTGCCATCCGGGGTGCTGCCCCTGGACCGTGCCCGATGCCTGCTGGTGGCCGGCCTCGCGCACCGGCGGGCCCGGCGTCGTGGACAGGCCCACAGCAGGCTCACCGAGGCGGTGGCCGGGTTCGAGGCGTTGGGCGCGAAGGCTTTCGCCGCCCGGGCGCGCGCGGAACTGGAACGCTCCGGGGTGCGGGGCAGTCAGGCGGAGCTCACGCCCACCGAGCGGCGGGTGGCCACCCTGGCCGCCCGCGGGCGCACCAACCGGGCCATCGCCGAGACCCTGTTCATCAGCGCCAAGACCGTGGAGGCCAACCTGGCCAGGGCGTACCGCAAGCTCGGCATCACCAGCCGGGCCGAACTCGGCGCCACCCTCGGCAGCGCACCCGCAGGCAGCCCCCTGGAACCGAGAACGTAGGGAATCACCCGATTCGCAACCGGCACCCGCCGCCCTAGCGTCTGTCGGCATGGACACACAATTGTTCGCGGTGGAGCGCTACGGCCGGCAGCCGGCCGGGCGCCCCGCACCGCGGTTGCCGCTGACCCCGCCCTCCCGGCTGGTGGGTGTCATCCAGCTCACCGACGACGACGTCGAACTGGCGCTGGTGGAAGGGACGGACCCGGAATCGGTGCGCGCCAGCATGACCGCGGCCGGCTGGCGGGTGGACCGGGTCACCTCCGCCGGATGGATCGCCGTGGACCTGGGCGACCGCCAGGGCGAGGCGGCGACCGATCAACCGGCCGGCACCGAGGGAGCAGAGCGGTGACGGGGCGCAGCGGACCCGGCCGGAACCGCGGGGTGCGGCGTAGCGGGCCGGGACCGCATGGCGGTGACGGGACGGCGGTGCAGCGACGCGGTCGGATGACGCTGCTGGCGATCGGGGTGGTCGGAACCGGGCTGCTGCTCGCGGGGTGCCAGCAGATCGCCGGTACCCCGGTCGCGGCCGCCGTCCCGGCGTCGTCCGCCTCGACGGCAGCGACATCGGCGGTGTTGTCGGATCCGTTCCCGGCGTCCTCCGTCACCGATCCTCCTGCGTCGGCGGCGGAGTCGTCGGCCGGGTCGCCGGATGCTGGGTCGGCCGGGTCGCCGGATGCTGGGTCGTCCGGTGCTGGGTCGTCGGATGCTGGGTCGTCCGGTGCTGGGTCGTCGGCGGTCGATCCGCCGTCCGCCGACCCCACCGCCTCCCCGGAGGGAGCTGGCG
>DASSTH010000562.1:0-6103 GCA_035708025.1 Nakamurella sp.
TCGAGCAGGAACACCGGAACGGCTGCCGCATCGAGCAACTCGTCCAGTTGCGGCCGGTCGGTGCGGAACTGCGCCCTGGTCCACCGGTTGGCCGAGGTGCGCCGGATCCGGTGCGCCTCATCGAGGATCAGCGCGTCCAGATCGTTGGGCTCGGCGGCGATGAACGAGTTGAAGTACTGAAACAGCTTGCGGACCCGGGGGTTCTGCCGGCCCGCCACCTTGCGCAACGTCTGGGTGAAGGACCTCGACCCGGTCGCGTGCACGACCGTGCGCCCCTCCCTGGCCAGCTCGCCGAGCAGGGACAGCGCGATCACGCTCTTTCCGCTGCCCGGCCCACCGGAGACCACCACGGCCGTCTTGGTGTTGGCCCGGCGAGCCCGGCGGACCGCATGCAGCACGTGGTGGTAGGCGTCGCGTTGCTCGTCCAGCAGCACGAACATCTCGCGCTGCTGCACCTCCTGCATGGCCAGGTCCAGCAGCTGCTTGCTCGGCGCGATGCGGCTGGCCAGCAACCGGTCCGCATACGGCGCCCCGCTCACCTCCCCCGCGAAGCGTGATCGCAAGAACTCGACGAACTGCCCGCGCCGCTGCCCGGTGAACAGCCTCCCGTACCGGTCACCCGGCAGCCCGAACAGGTCCGCGACACCGAGATCGGTGGCGTTGTGCAGGTAGGCGACTCCGGCGACGGACTCCGGAGCGTCGGCCAGCGCGGCCGTGAAGTCGACCAGGTAGTCGCAGTAGTCGCGAACCTGCAGCACCGGATGGGTCACCGGATGTCCGCCGTAGGACGAGATCCCGACCAGGGTGTCGCTGTCCTCGAACGCCCAGGCCTCGCTCCACTGCTTCAGTTCCACCACGAGGTAGGACGGCCCGCCGTCGGGGTGCTGCCCGGCGAGCACCACATCCGCCCGTTTGCTGGTCAGCGGCAGCCGGTATTCGATGAGCATCTCGACGTCGTCCAGTCCGGCCGCGAGCAGGTCGGCTCGCAGTGCGGGAATGCTGCGCTGCCAGGACAGGGTCTCGCTCCGGCTGGGGCGGCGGCCGGTGGTAAGCAGCATCTGCTCGGACAACAACTCGCTGAGATGGTGTTCGACCGCGGAGAAGCCGCGGACGGACTGCCGGTACAGCGTCACAGGTCAGATCCCCAGGCAGCACGAAACTCGTCGTGCGGGTGGGGGCGTGTCCTGTGCCGGAAGCCCGTCGGGCCGCGATTACCTGGCCGATCATATCGGCGGCATACTCAACGCTCGTGAGCGACAGGCGGCCGGTGATCGCGGTGGTGGGCGAGGTGGTCGCCGATGCGGTGCTGCCTGCCGCCGGCATCGGTGACGGGACCGCCACGCTCACCGTGCATCCGGGCGGCGGCCCGGCCAACACCGCGCTGGCACTGGCCCGGCTCGGCAGCGTCGCGCGGTTCGCCGGCCGGCTGTCCACCGGGACGCTCGGCCGGCTGTGCCGGGACCGGCTGGTGGCCTCCGGGGTGGATCTGACCTGTGCGGTGGACGTTCCCGAACCGGCCACGCTGGCCATCGCGACGCTGTCCGCCGAGGGTGCCGCCAGCTACGAGTTCTATGTGTCCGGCACCGCGGACTGGGGTTGGGCCGACGAGGAGTTGGACCGGCTGCTACGGCCCGAAATCCCGGTGGTGGTGCACTCCGGGTCGCTCGCGCTGGCGCTGCAACCCTCCGGCGACGCGATCGAGCGGTTGCTGGCCCGCGCCCGGACGATGACGACCACCAGCATCGACCCCAACCTGCGCACCCTGCTGGTGCCGGCCGAGCGGTATCGCGCGGCGATCGACCGCTGGGCCGGGCTGGCCGACGTGGTCCGGCTGTCCTCGGACGACCTGGAGCAGCTCTGGCCCGGGGTGTCGCCGGCCGATGCGGCGGCCCGGCTGCACGGACAGGGCGCCGCTCTGGTGGTGGTGACCCTGGGCGGTGTCGGGGTGTTCGCCTCGCTGCGCTCGGCCGCCGGCGACGCCCAGCTCCGGGTGCCGCCGGTGCGCGTGCCGGTGGTGGACACCGTCGGGGCCGGCGACTCGTTCCAGGCCGGACTGCTGCACCACCTGGCCGGGGCCGGTCAGCTGGGCGGCCGGCTGGACCGGCTGGACCGCACGGCCGTGACCGCCGCCCTGGAGTTCGCCTCCCGGGTGGCGGCCGTGACGTGCTCGCGGCCGGGCGCCGACCCGCCGTGGGCCGCCGAACTGGCCTGACCCACCCGGGGCCGGTCCACCGGGTCGCCGTCCGGCGGTCCGCCGGGTCGCCGTGCGCCGGGTGTCCGTGCGCCGGGTCGCCGTCCGGCGGTCCGCCGTCCGGCACAGCGCGAACCCCCGGGGGCCCGGCCAGGCCCGCGAAAACGGCTGTGCCACGATCGGACCATGCCCACTGGACGCCTCTCCGATACCGCACGCGACTTCCTGCGCAAGCCCTCCCCCGCCGTCGTCGGGACGCTCGGCCGGCACGGACAGCCGGTCACCGCCGCGACCTGGTTCCTGCTGCAGGACGACGACACCCTCCTGCTGAACATCGAATCCGGCCGCGCGCGGATCAGGCACGTGAAGGACGACCCGCGGATCGCGCTGACGGTGCTGGGCGAGAACTGGTACAGCCACCTGAGCATCCAGGGCCGGGTCACCGACATGCAGCCGGACCCGGACCTGTCGGTGATCGACCGGATCGCGCAGCACTACACCGGCAAGGAGTACCGCGTCCGGGACAAGGAGCGGGTCAGCATGGTGGTGGAGATCGACAGCTGGTTCGGCTGGCACGTGGACTGAGCACCCCTGACGGACGGCGTCCCGGTCACGGGAGAGCCCCGGTCCGGCGCGGGGACCCGGTCCCGCGAGGGGACCCGGTCCCGCGAGGGGCTCCGTTCCGCGAGGATCAACTTCCTGACGCGAGGATCAACTTCGCGTCAACTCGGGCAAACCGGACGCACCATCGACAAGTTGATCCTCGCAAGGCGAAGTTGATCCTCGCGTCAGCGGGGTTCGGGCGGTCAGGCCCAGCCGCCCAGCAACCGCCGGCGCGGGTGACGGATCACGATCCACCCGCCCCGCTTCTCGCCGGCCAGCACCAGTTCCAGCGCCCCGGTGGCGCTGCCCGGCGGCACCCGGTTGTCCACCCCGCCGCCCCGCATCTCCAGTTCGTCCAGGCGCACGCTGGTGCCGGGCGGCACGATGACCTCCAGCGAGCCGTACCGGTTGCCGGTGAACTCGATGCGCACGGTCCGGCTGGTCAGCTGTGCCTGCGACATGTCCAGCCGGGTCGCGCCGGCGTAGCCGCCGATCACGATCCGGTCGGGCACCACCCAGAAGCCGCGCAGGTCCCGGTTCCCCCAACCGGTCAGCTTCAGCGCCGGGACCCGCTGACCGGACGGGCCGAAGGACGCGCCGGGCGCATCGTAGGGCGCGCCCGGACCGCCGGCCGCTCCCCCGGGGGCCGGCCAGCCCGGCGGGCCCGTCACCGGCGGGGCGAAGCTCAGCGCCGCCGGGTCGGCCGCCTGCCGGGCGGGGATCGGCTCGGACCGGCCGGACACCACCAGCCCGGGCAGGTCCAGCAGCACGGCGTTGAGCTCGGCCCGCGTCTTGGCCGTCACCACCGTGGCGCTGCGCTCGTCGAACTCCGCCAGCGAGATCAGGCCGCGCCCGGTCGCCTTCTCCAGCAAGGACATCACGTGCGCGCGTTCGGCATCGGAGACCCGCAGGTCACGCGGGTCGACGGCGGAACCGGGCACGCGGCCAGGATAACCGCACCGCCGCGACCGGCCCGGGGGCGCGGTCAGTCCGCCAGCATCTGGTCGGCCGCGGCGTCCGCCGGGCTCTCACCGGTCGGGCCGCTCTCCGCCTCGGCCGCCAGCGCCGCGCCGCCGATCGCCTCTTCCCGCCAGGACAGCGCGTGCCAGTCGCCGCCCGGCTCGCCCTCCAGCACCACGGCGCCGGTGTTGTCCAGCCGGTTGTGCTCGCCCAGTTGCCGAGCCAGGTTGCTGGCCCGCACGGTGGCCCACACCCGGATCATCGCCCCGTGGCTGACCGCCACCACGGCCCCGTCGGCCGGTACCGCCCTGGCCATCTCGGCCACCACGGCGTCGAACCGGTCCAGCACCTCCAGCCCGCTCTGGCCCCCAGGCATCCGCCGGCCCAGGTCGCCCTCCAGCCAGGCGATCAGGGTGCCGATGTAGCGGTTCACCGCCTCCGGCTCGCTGCGCATCTCCAGCCGGCCGGCCCAGATCTCCCGCAGCCCGTCCCGGACCTGCAGGTCCAGCCCGCGGGCGCGGGCCAGCGGCTCGGCGGTCAGCCGGGCCCGCACGTGGTTGGAGGCGAACAGCGCGTCCACCGGCTCGCCGTCCAGGGCCGCCGGTACCGCGGCCGCCTGCAGCACGCCGAGGTCGGTCAGCCCGGGGCCGGGCGGGGCCGTGTCCAGCAGCCCCAGCACGTTCGACGGCGTCTGCCCGTGCCGTACCAGCGTCAACCTCATCGTCCTACAACACTCCCTGCTGCAACCGCGCGACCGCCACGGCGGCCGAGTCGTACCTGTCCCTGGAGGCGAACTCCGGGGGCGGCACGGACGTTCCCCGCATCCGCGGATAGCTGCCCAGGTAGCGCAGCAGCGCCCCGCGTCGCAGCAGCGCGGCCAGCACGTCTGCTATCGCCGGATCCGTGACGTGCCCGTCGGCGTCGACCAGGAAGACGTACTCTCCCATCGTGGTGCGGGTGGGCCGGGACTCCAGCCGGGTCAGGTTGATCCCCCGGCTGGCGAACTCGGTCAGCAGCCCCAGCAGAGTGCCGGGCTCGTTGGCCACCCACAGCACCATCGAGGTGCGATCGTTGCCGGTGCGGGCCGGCGGCGGCGCGGGCCGGCGGAGCAGCACGAACCGGGTAATGGCGTCGGTCTGCAGCCCGATGTCGTCGGCCAGCACGGCCAGGCCGTAGCGCTGCCCGGCCACCGGGGCGGCCGCCGCGGCGTCCAGCGTCCCGGCGGCGACCGCGGCGGCCGCGGAGGCGGTGGAGTCGGTGACGACGGTGCCGGCCCGCGGCAGTTCCCGGGTCAGGTACTCGCGCACCTGGGCCAGGCCGTGCGGGTGCGACCCGACGGTGCGGACGTCCTGGATCTTTGTGCCCGGCCGGGCCAGCAGTTGGAAGGTGACCGGCACGTAGGCCTCGGCGGTGATCAGCAGCGGGTCGCCGTGGGTCAGCTCGTCGTGGGTGAGCGCGACCGCGCCCTCCACCGAGTTCTCCAGCGGCACGCACGCGGCGGCCACCTCGCCGGCGCGCACCATCTGCAGCGCCGCGGACACGGTGGGCGCCGGGATCAGTTCCGGTGACGGTGCATCCGTGCGTGACGCATCCGCACGGCGGCGGACCCCGTCACCGTCGGGCGATCCTGCCGGGGCCGCCCCGCCGTGTTCCCCGTCACCGGCCTGCCGGGCCAGCTCCAGGGCCGCCTGCTCGGTGAACGTCCCGGCCGGGCCGAGGTATGCCCACCGGGCGCGGTCGTTCGTCACGTCAAGCACAGTAACGGCAGCCGCCCATCCATACCCGGGTTGTGAGTGCCACGCAGCGCCATGGCGCTGCCTGGGGCTCACGACTCGGAGTGGCGGAGGCGCGCTGCCGGGGGCTCACGAGTCGGAGTGGCGGAGGTGGCGGGGAGAATGGCCGGGTGCTGATCGTCACGCCCAACCCCGCCGTCGACCACACGGTCTGGTTGACCGAGTTGCGGCCGGGGGAGGTGATCCGCACCGGGCCGGGGCTGAGCGTGGCCGGCGGCAAGGGCGCGAACGTGGTGCGGGCCGCCGGCTGCCTGGGGGTGCGGGCCACCGTGCTGGCGCTGCTGCCGGAGACCGGCGGCGATCATCTGCGGGCGCTGTACGCGGCGGAGGGGTTCGACTTGGTGGCCGTCCCGGTGACCGGCCGGGTCCGCACCTGCACCGCGCTGCTGGAGGACGGCGGGCGGGTGACGCTGCTGAACGAGCCGGGCGCCGAGATCGGCCCGGGCGACTGGGACCGGCTGATGGTGGCGCTGCACGGTCTGCTCGGGCCGGCCGCTGGGCTGCCCGGGCGGGGAGATGCCGCGTCCGCGAGCGGGCCTGACGACGCTGCTGGCGG
>DASSTH010000563.1:0-3844 GCA_035708025.1 Nakamurella sp.
CGCGACGCGTAAGGACGGACCCAGCGCCAGCACGAAACCGATAGCGCCCGCCGCGACGACGCCGAGGGTCAGCGATCGCCGCCACCGGCCTCGGCGCACCAGCACGACGGCGCCAGCCACCGCGGTGGCCAGCAGCACCCACCCGAGGAAAACCTGCATGATGTTCGGCCCGTCACTGTAGGCCTGATAGGCGGTCAGGTGGTGGTGCAGGCCGAGCAGGTCCGCGAACCACAGGTTGGCCGGCGGCACGACCTGGACGTACAGGTCCACGCCCTGGCCGCGGAAGAAGTCCATCGGCATCTTGGTGAACGATGAGGTACCCACCAGCCGGGTGTAGATGAGATACGCGGTGACGACGGAGCCGGCCGCAACACCCGCCGCGACGCCCAGCTGCAGGACCGCGCGTTCGCGGATCCGGCGCACCAACCACACCAGGTACATCACGCCGACCAGCACCAGTGACATGACCAGCGAATACGGGTCGGTGAGGATCGCGAACACCCGCAACGCCACCACCAGGACGGCCGCCGCGGCGGCGTGCGGCCACCGCCGCCGGCGCACGTATGCCAGGAACGTCTGGTCGGCCAACACGTAGCAGGGCACCAGCATGAATCCCAGTTGCAGCGCCCCGTATCCGGCCTCGCCGAGCACGATCGGAGAGATCAGATAGACGGAGGCACCCACCCATGCGGCCCAATGCCGGCCCACCATCCGGACGAACAGCGTTCTGGCTCCCAGCAGCGCCGCCAGTATCACCGCCGCCATGGTCAACCGGAATGCGGTCAGCGCGGATACGCCTACGGCGTATTGCAGTATCGCCATGGCCCACTTCTGCGGGTATCCGACGGTGCCCCTGAAGTCGGCGGGATAGGCCAGCGCCGGACAGCTCGCGGTCAACGGCGATGGCTGGTCCGCATAACACACCGCCGGTCCTACGGTGGTGAGGAACGCCGACGAATTGGGCAGAGTGCCCGGCCAGACGTTGAAGACGAACAGCAGCGGCACCGACAGCGCCAGTCCGGTGAGCGAGACGGCGATCCACGGTCGCCGGAGCACCGCCCCGGTGATGCGTGTCAACATCGCGGCCATGGTCCCGCGGGATCCGGGCGCCTCCTGCGTCCGCGGCCGGCGATCCTCCGGGCCGGCTTCCGGGGGCGTTTCCGCCGGTGTCGCCGGCCGGGAATCCTCGACGGCCAGCCCCGACTCGCTCGACGGCACGCCGTCGCTCGGGCTATCGGCCACCGTCTCCCCAGTCGTCGCGGCCGCCTTCCCGCGCGGCCGCGCCCACATCGTCGCTACGCCGGGTATTCGGGCGTGAGCCTATCGTCCCGGCGGAACCGATCCGCGCCGCGCACCCCCGCCGGTCGGCGCCGCTGACGGTGCCCGGGCGGGGTCGTAGAGTAGTCCGGACAACGGATCGGCGGCGTTCGGCAGGGGGTCTATCGGTGCGCACCCAGCCGCACGTCCTGCTGGATGCCACGGCCATACCGGCGGAGCGCGGGGGGGTGGGCCGGTACGTCGACGGGTTGGCCGCCGGACTGGACCAGGAGGGTGCGGCCCTGACGCTGATCTGCCGGGGCCACGACACCGAGGTGTTCGCCGGGTTGGCGCCGCACTCCCGGATCGTTCCGACCCCTCACCGGCTGGGAAACCGCGCCGCCAGGCTGGCCTGGGAGCAGACCACGCTGCCCGGGCTGGCCAGGCGGCTGGGCGCCGATGTGCTGCACAGTCCGCACTACACGATGCCGCTCGCTGGCGGCACGCCCTCGGTGGTGACCCTGCACGACGCCACCTTCTTCTCCGATCGGCACCTGCATCTGGGCGTCAAGGGGCGCTTCTTCCGGACCTGGACCCGGACCTCGCTGCGACGCGCCGCCAACTGCATCGTGCCGAGCCGGGCCACCGCGGACGCGCTGGTCGGGCGGGCCCGGGCCCGCCGGGACCGCCTGGTGGTGGCGCACCACGGGGTGGACGCCACCGTGTTCCATCCGCCGACCGCCGCGGAGGTGACGGATTTGCGGCGCCGGCTGGGCCTGGGCGATCAGCCGTTCATCGCGTTCCTGGGAACTCTGGAGCCGCGCAAGAACGTCCCCGTGCTGATCCGGGCCTTCGGCGACGCGGTGCTCGACCATCCCGACCCGCCGGTGCTGGTGTTGGCCGGTGGACAGGGCTGGGATCCGGGGGTGGACGCCGCGCTGGCGGCGGTGCCGGACCGGTTGCGGGTGATCCGGGCCGGGCGGCTGCCGTTCGACGTGCTGGCGGCGCTGCTCGGCGGCGCGCTGCTGGTCGCCTATCCGAGCCTGGGTGAAGGGTTCGGCCTACCGGTGCTGGAGGGCATGGCCTGCGGCGCCGCGGTGCTCACCACGCGGCGGCTGGCGCTGCCCGAGGTCGGCGGCGACGCGGTCGCCTACACCGACCCGGACCGCCGGTCGGTGGCCGCGGCCCTCGCCGACCTGTTGGCCGACGCGGGGCGGCGCCGTGACCTGGGCACCGCCGGCCTGGCCCGGTCCGCGCACTTCACCTGGCGCGCATCCGCCCGCGCGCACATGCGGGCCTACGAACGGGCGGTGGCAGCGGCGGTGGCGGCTTGACCCACGGACGGACCGGTGCGCCGGCGGCGGGAGACCCCGCCGCCAGGCGGCGCGGCAGCCGGGTGGGTTTCGTCACCGTCACCTACTCGCCCGGGTCGACGCTGGCTGACCTGCTGGACTCCATCCCGCGGGCCTGCCGCCATCCCGGGCCGGTGGTGATCGCCGACAACGGTTCCACCGACGGCAGCGTGGAGCAGGCGGCCCGCCGGCCGGGAGTCACCGTGGTGCGCACCGGCGGCAACATCGGATACGGAGCGGCCGCCAACCTCGGCGTGGCGGCCCTGGACGACGACGTGACCATGGTGCTGATCTCGAACCCCGACGTGGTGTTGGGCGAGGGTGCCGTGGACGAGCTGCTGGCGGCCGCCGACCGGCACCCGCAGGCCGGTGCGGTCGGCCCCATGATCACCACCGAGAGCGGCGAGGTGTACCCGTCCGCCCGGGAACTCCCCTCCATCGGTCGCGGCATCGGGCATGCGCTCACCGAGCGGTGGTGGCCGGCCAATCCGTGGACCAAGGCCTACCGGCGGTACGACGACCTGGGCACGGAGCGCCGGGCCGGCTGGCTGTCCGGTTCCTGCATCCTGGTGCGGCGGGCGGCGTTCGAGGCCATCGGCGGCTTCGACGCCGGCTACTTCATGTACTTCGAGGACGTGGACCTGGGCGAGCGGATGACGCGGGCGGGCTGGCAGAACATCTACGCGCCGACCGCGCGGGTGACGCACCTGGGCGGCCACACCACGGGCCGGCACAACGAGGAGATGATCCGAGCCCACCACCGCAGCGCCTACCGGTACCTGTCCAGCCGGTACGCCCGGCGTCGACACGCGCCGATGCGGTGGGCGCTGCGGCTCGGCCTGCTCGCGCGGGCCGAGCTCACCCGGTGGGCAGAGCGCCGCCGCACCGTCCGGGGCCGAGGGGCAGCCGGCTAGCGGGGCAGCCAGGCCCGCAGCCACCGCAACGGCGCGGTGACGCGCCAGCTGAGGGTGGCGCGCAAGGCCTCCAGCTCGGTCAGCGCCTGCTGCGCCCTGGCCAACTCGGCCTCCGCCCGCTCGGCCTGCAGCTCGCGGGACCGGCGGTGCGACTGGGCCTCCGCCAGGGCGCGCTCCACGTCGCCGGACAGTGCCTGTATTCGCAGCTGCGCCTGGTGCAGTGACCGGGCGAGTTCCATCGCGGTAGCGGCCGTCGGACCGTCGGAGACCGGCCGCGGTACCGGTGACTGGAGCGCGGACCAGAAGAAGTCGGCCGCCCTG
>DASSTH010000564.1:0-2777 GCA_035708025.1 Nakamurella sp.
GAACGATCCGGCGGCGCGGGATTCGGCCGACACGGCCGCGATCCGGGCCAGCCGCAACGTCGACGACGACGAGCAGGCCTACCAGGCGTACAACCGGATGCTGGCGCGACTGGCCGAATCCGAGCGGCGCTCCGGCCCGCCGCCCTGAGCTACTCCCGGGTCAACTCCGGCGGCCGAGGGTCAGCAGCACCGGCCCGGCATCCACCGGGGCGTCGCTACCGGAGCCACCCGGTCCCGCCGCTGCGGCGTGCTGCAGCCCGCGGAACCGGCGCGCCGCCAGCCGGCGTTCCTCCGGCACCGCCCCATAGGTGGTGGTGCGCTGCACCGCCGGCCTGCCCAGCGGCCGCGTCACCGCCTCGATGTCGGCCACCGTCTTGTAGGAGCCGTACTCCGAGCCGGCCATCCGCGAGATCGTCTCCTCCATCAGCGTGCCGCCCAGATCGTTGGCGCCGCCGCGCAACATGGTGCGGGTGCCGTCGTCCCCCAGCTTCACCCAGGAGGTCTGGATGTTGCCGATCCGGCCGTGCAGCAGGATGCGCGCCATCGCGTGTACCGCGCGGTTCTCCTGCAAGGTGGGGCCCGGGCGAGCCAGCCCCGCCAGGTAGATCGGGGAGTTGGTGTGGATGAACGGCAACGGAACGAACTCGGTGAAACCGCCTGTCTCATCTTGGATCCGGGCCAGGAGCCGGAGGTGCGCCACCCAGTGTTCGGGGGTGTCGACGTGCCCGTACATCATGGTGGACGACGATGGGATGCCCAGCGAGTGAGCGGTGCTGATCACCTCGATCCAGGCGTCTGCCGGGAGCTTGCCCTTGGTCAGGATCCATCGCACCTCGTCGTCCAGGATCTCCGCCGCGGTGCCGGGGATCGAGTCCAGACCGGCCTCCTTCGCCGCGGACAGCCACTCCCGGATCGACATCCCCGACTTGCTGGCCCCGTTCACCACCTCCATCGGGGAGAAGGCGTGCACATGCATCTGCGGCACGGCGGCCTTCACCGCGCGGACGATGTCGAAGTAGCCGGTGCCGGGCAGGTCCGGGTGGATGCCGCCCTGCATGCACACCTCGGTGGCGCCCAGATGCCATGCCAGGGCTGCCCTGTCGGCCACCTCGGCGTTGGACAGCGTGTAGGAGTCCGGGTCGGTCCGGCGCTGGGCGAAGGCGCAGAACCGGCAGCCGGTGTAGCAGACGTTGGTGAAGTTGATGTTGCGGTTGACCACATAGGTCACCTCATCGCCGACGATGTCGGCCCGGATGGCGTCGGCCAGCCCGCAGAGCGCATCCAGGTCGTCCCCGGTGGCCGAGAACAGCGCCAGCGCCTGGGAATCGGTGATTCCGGCCGGATCCCGTTCCGCCGCGCGCAGCGCCGCCGCCACGTCGGAGTCGACCCGGCGCGGGCTGCGGATCTTCTGCCGCAAGGCATCCCAGTCTCCGTACACCCAGTCGAAGTCGCCCCGCCGGTCGGTGGTGCGGCCCTCGGTGTCGATGCTGGTGTCCAGGTCGGAGCGGCCCGAGGTGTCCAGTCCCGCGCCGTGGTCGGGATCCTGCCAGGGCCGCGGGAGGACCATCGCGTCGGTCCGGGCCAGCCCGGTGGACGGGTCGGCCAGCGCGTCCACGTGAGCGCGCAGCCGGGGGTCCAGCCATGGCTCGCCGGCGGTGACGTACCGGGGGTAGATGGTCAGCCGCTCCGCCAGCGTGAATCCGGCATCGGCGGTGCGGGCGGCCAGTTCGTCGATCTGCGGCCAGGGCCTTTCCGGGTTGACGTGGTCGGGGGTGAGCGGCGACACCCCGCCCCAGTCGTCGATGCCGGCCTCGATCATGCGCCGGTACTCCCGCTCGATCAGGTTGGGCGGGGCCTGGATCCGCATCTTGGGGCCGAGCACCAATCTCGCGACCGCGATGGTCGCGACCAGTTCGTCCAGTTCGGCGTCCGGCATCCGGGCCATGGCGGTGTCCGGCTTGGCCCGGAAGTTCTGCACGATCACTTCCTGGATGCCGCCGAACTCCCGCGCCACCCGCCGGATGGCGAAGATCGACTCCACCCGGTCCGCCAGCCTCTCGCCGATGCCGATCAGGATGCCGGTGGTGAACGGGATGGAGGACCGCCCGGCGTCCTCCAGCACCCGCAACCGCACCGCCGGATCCTTGTCGGGCGAACCGAAGTGCGCGCCTCGCCGGTCTTCGAACAACGCCCGCGAGGTGGTCTCCAGCATCATGCCCATGCTCGGCGCGACCGGCTTGAGCCGGGCCATCTCCTGCCAGCTCATCACCCCCGGATTCAGGTGGGGTAGCAGGCCGGTCTGCTCCAGCACCGCGATGGCGCAGGCCCGCAGGTAGTCCAGGGTGGAGTCATATCCCGCCTCGTCCAGCCACTCCCGCGCGGCCTTCCAGCGCGCCTCCGGCCGGTCTCCCAGCGTGAACAGCGCCTCCTTGCAGCCCATCGCGGCGCCCCGGCGGGCGATCTCCACCACCTCCGCGATGGACAGGAACGGCGCGTGCACCCGGTTCGGCGTGGTGACGAACGTGCAGTAGTGGCAGCGGTCCCGGCACAGCCGGGTCAGCGGGATGAACACCTTGCGGCTGTAGGTCACGATTCCTGGCCGCCCCGCCGAGGCCAGCCCGGCGTCGCGGACGCGGCCGGCGGCGGCCAGCAGCCGGGCCAGCGGCTCGCCCTCACCCAGGCCGCGGGCGTGCAGCAGCGTCTCGGCCTCGGTGGCGTCGAGGGTGACTCCGCGCTCGGCGCGCACCAGCGCGCGGCGGATCGCGGACTCCGACGGG
>DASSTH010000565.1:0-3713 GCA_035708025.1 Nakamurella sp.
AGGATCACCGGGCAGCGCAGGCAGGCGGCGCCGCCTTCCTCGGCGAACCACCGGCAGCGGGCGCGCAGCCGGCACGGAGGCAGATCGTCCACGGCCGGCGCCAGCTGGTCGACGATCCGTTGCACCAGGGAGCACCGGCTGCCGGTGAAGTGCACGCATCCGGTGGTGGCGCAGGGGGCACCGAACCGGAACACCTCGCGGGGATCGACCGGGTCGGCCAGGTCCAGGATCTCCTGGGTGACCGGCAGGGCGCGGTCCAGGTAGCGCACGCCGTGCTGTTCCGGGTCGCTGGTGCGCACGGCGAACACGACGGCATCGGGGCCGGGTGCCGCACTCGGGCACCAGGTGTCGGTCGACGTGGGGGGCGGGGAGGCGGGATTCCCGTCCCCGGCGGGATTCCCGTCCCCGGCGGGGTTGCGACTCCCCACCGGGGCCGGGCCGTCCGCGCCGAGCGTCGACCTGGGGGTTGGGTCGGCGGTCATGACGCGTCCGTTGCTACCCGCCGCGCTGAGTGAGGTCGCCGGCCACCCGGCCACCGAACTGGGACAGCTCGGGCCAGGCGATGATGCCGACCAGGATCGGTCCGGGGAACAGCTCCGGCCGCATCTTCTGCTCCTTCAGCGCAGACAGGACCCCGCCGAACGCCGCCCGGGTGAGCTCGTCGACGCTGATCCTGGTGCCCTTCTCGTCCGCCATGCTCGCTCCTCTCTCCTCGCCCGCGTGCACTACGGGTTGGAATCAAGGAGGATCGACCGACTTCGATTGGTACTGCGCCGATCAGGCGAAATCCGCCACCTGTTCGGACAGCACGCTCACGCCGCAAGGTCCATAGCCGCCCGGCAGCGGGGCGGATGGTGGAGGTGTACGCACGCCCGGCCGTCACCGCCGCCGGCGTCCCGCCGCGGTGGCCATCCCCACCGATCGCGCCGGAACCCACCTACCCTCACAGGCATGCCCGACGACGCGCTGACCAGGGTTCGTTCGATCTGCCTGGCGCTGCCCGAGGCGACCGAGCGGGAGAGTCACGGATCGCCGGGATTCTTCGTCGGCAAGCAGTTCGTGATGCTGTGGCACCGCGGACACCACGATCACGACTTCCCGCACCTGTGGTGCGCCGCGCCCGCCGGCGAGCAGCAGGCGCTGGTGTCCGAGCGGCCGGACCGGTTCTTCGTGCCGCCGTACGTCGGGCACCGTGGCTGGCTCGGCGTGCGCCTGGACGGATCGGTCGACTGGGACGAGATCGCCCAGCTCTGCGCCGAGGCGTACCGCTGCGTGGCGCCGAAAAGGTTGATCGCCCAATTGGACCGGTGACGGACCCCGCTGGCATCGCCCCATCGGCCGAGCGCGGGTGAGCCGATCATCGCGCTAGGGTCGATCACCACCGTCCCCGACGTCGAGGAGCATGGACATGGCATCGACCCGGCTCAACCCGTACCTGAACTTCCGCGGCACCGCTCGGCAGGCGATGGACTTCTACCAGTCGGTGTTCGGCGGGGAACTGACCCGCAGCACATTCGCCGAAGGCGGCATGCCGCACGACCCGTCCGAGGCCGACCAGATCATGCACTCGCAGCTGGAGACCGACGGCGGGCTGACCCTGATGGTCGCCGACGTGCCGAGCTCGATGGAACTGACCGTGGGCAACAACTTCTCGGTGTCGCTGTCCGGTGACGACGAGGCGGAGTTGCGCGGGTACTGGGACAGGCTGGCCGACGGGGCGACCGTGACGATGCCCTTGGAGCGTGCGCCCTGGGGCGACACCTTCGGCATGCTGGTGGACCGATTCGGAGTGAACTGGCTGGTGAACATCGCCGGCCAACCCGGATAGCCGCGGTCGTGAACTGGCTGGTGAACATCGCCGGCCAACCCGGATAGCTGCGGTCGTGAACTGGCTGGTGAACATTGCCGGCCGACCGGGATAGCTGCGGTCAGGGGCGTCCCGCGGGCTGCCGCGCGGCGACCGCCGCCCGCTCGCCCGCCCAGGCGACCTCGCGCGGGTCGGCTGGCGCGATGCGAGACCTGCGGACCTCCCGCAGCACACCGGCGCCGGCCAGCGCCGCGAGCAGCACGACCGCCACCGCGTACTCCTTGGCCGTGCTGAGCACGCCACCCGCATCGACGACCAGGTAGCCGGCGATGACCGCGGGCAGGCCGAACGCGAGATAGGACACGACGTACACCAGCGACAGCACGCCGGCCCGCTGATGTTCCTGGGCGCGCGCCACCACCGAGCGCACCGCCCCCTGGAACGCCGCCCCGAACCCGGCCCCGGACACCAGCATGCCGACCGTCAGCACCGCCGGCGAGAGTGACGCGAGACCGCCGAAGGTGACGACGCTTCCGGCCAGCAACCCGGCGACCCCCAGCACTGTCATCCGGCGCGCGCTGGAGGCGTTCAGAATCAACACCGCGATTCCGGCGCTGGCGGCGAGCAGGAACAGGGCGAGTCCGCCCAAGAACAACGACGTGGAACCCACCACCCGGCGCACCAGGGCGGGGCCGAGCGAGGCGTAGAAGCCGGCCAGCGACCACAGCGCCACCAGCGCCGGGATCGCGGCCAGCATCGGCCGGCGAACGGCGCCCGGCAGCGCGAACACCGGCCGCAGCGACCGGGCCGCTCCCGGGATCGGCCGCGACGTCTCGGGCATCAGCAGGACGCCGATCCATTGGGCGGTGAACACGGCGACCAGCACCAGGTACACCAGGTGGGTGGGGATCGGCAGGAACTGCACGAGCAGGCCGGAGCCGATCGCCCCGAGCGCCGTGCCGGTCAGCGGGGCGACGGCGTTGGCGGTGGTGCCGCGAGCCCGGTCGATGTCGAGCAGGCCGGCTCCGACGGCACCGATCGCGGCACCGGTGGACAGCCCCTGCAGCACCCGGGCGATCAGCAGCATCCCCAGCCCGTCCGCGGTCGCGAACACCACCATGGTCACCACCTGGATGGCCAGTGCCACCAGCAGGACGGCGCGCCGCCCCACGTGGTCGGAGATCCGGCCGAGGACCAGCAGGCTGCCCAGGACGGCCAGCGCGTAGCTGCCGAACACCACCGTCGTGGCGATCGGCGAGAAGCCCCACACCGACTGGTACAGCGGGTACAGCGGCGTCGGCGCACTGGACCCGGCGAGCAGCGACACCAGGATCGAGGCGAGCAGGTAGAAGGCCATAGCGCAGTCCCCTTAGGTAGACCGGTCTGTCTAGCCCTTGAACACTAGACCGGTCTGTCTGCTACAGTCAAATCCGTGGTGGCCAAGACGGTGGAGGGTGGATCCGCCCGCGAACGGCTGCTCGCCGCGGCCGCCGAACTCTTCTACGCCGAGGGCGTGCACACCGTCGGCATCGATCGGGTGATCGAGCGGGCCGGCGTGGCGAAGGCCTCCCTGTACAACGTGTTCGGCAGCAAGGACGAGCTGGTCAAGGCCTACCTGGCCGACCGGCAGCGGGTGACCAGGGCGCGGATCGAGCACGGGTTGCAGCGGTACCCGACGGCCCGGGAGAAGCTGCTGGGTGTCTTCGAGATCCAGGGCGAGGTGTTCGCCCGGCCGGGATTTCGCGGGTGCGCGTTCATCGGCGCCAGCTCGGAGTCGCCCCGCCCGGACGGCCCGGTCGAGACCGCGGCCGACGAGTACCGAGGCTGGTTCCGCGACCTGTTCCTGGGGCTGGCACGCGAGGCCGGAGCGCGGCGTCCGGAGGAGCTGGCCAAGCAGCTCTGCCTG
>DASSTH010000566.1:0-3889 GCA_035708025.1 Nakamurella sp.
CGCTGAAGTGGTGTAGGTGACATGCCGTGCACTGCCGTCGAGCCTGATCCGATGATGGTCCGGACCGGCGGCCAGTGCACGGCATGTGCGCGATCCCTCGGGCGGGTTCAGGGTTTGCGGTGCTCGACCCAGACGTTGGGCTCGACGTACACCGCGGCGTCCTGTGCCAACGACACCAGCACCGGGCTCAGCGCGTCCGGCACGATCACCGGGCCGTCCGCGTCGAACGGCAGCCCGGTCCACTGCCGCCACTGCGCCAGCGTGCCCGGGATCGTCATGGATAGCGGGCACACCTTGACGATCCGCCCGCCCGCCCGGACGTGCGCCCGCAGCCACCCGTCATACGGCAGGCCGTCGTCACGCACTCGGAAGGCGTACTCGCTCATCGGCGTCTCGGGTTCCTCGGACTTCTGTGACGGCCGCACCGGTGCGTACAGCACGCGGTGCCCGAGGCGGAAGGCGTTGTCCCGCAGCGCCTGCACCATCAGCCCCGCGATCCCGCTGCCCTGGCGCTCCTGCTTCACCACGATCTCCAGGGCGGTCGCGGCGTTGCGGTCCCGGCCGGTCAGCCGGTCGTCGTGCTGCCATCGGATCACCTGGTCCCACCCGGCGTCGGGCAGCTCCTCCCGGCCCGGGATCCCGAACGCGAACGGCGTCGAGTATGCCTTGGCGACCGGCTCGTCCCCGTCCATGGCCAGCAGCACGTAGTCGGCGACAGTGTCGACCTCCCCGTAGTACAGCCGGGCGTTCGGGTCCTGCTGCATGAACAGCGGCCAGGACCGGTCGAAGTCGGCATGGTCCAGCGAGGTGAAGAGTTCGGGTTCCTGCCCGCGGTTGTGAATCGTCAGCGCCACGTGGCCCAGTGTCGCGGAGGAGTCAAGGACGTATCCGCCCACCCGCTCGCCCCGGATGTACTGAAAAGTGGCCGCCAGATTCATCGTCGGCGGCATTTCCGCAGGTCGAGATGATCTTGATGCAATCTGGGGGCCATTCCTCGGCTGTACGCCGCGAGCAGGGCCCGCCACCGAGCGGCGATCGACGAGATTTCACCCTCGGTTGGCGGCGACCCAGGCGTCGATGGCGCCCAGCACGGTGTCGGTGACCCTGTGCTGGGGGACGAAACCCAGTACCGCGCGGGCCTTCTCCATGGAGAACATCGGGGCGCGGCCGATGTGGTCCATGGTGATCGCCGCCTGTTCCGGGCCGACGCGGGCGGCGAACTCCGCCCACGGAACGAACTCCAGCTTCGGCTCGTGGCCGAAGTGCCGGGCCACCAGTTCGGCGTATCCGCGCAGCGTCAGTGCCTCGGTGCACACGCTGTTGAAGCTCTGGCCGGCGGCCGCGTCGGGCTGCTGCACGCAGGCCAGGTGCAGGCCGGCGACGTCCTCGGCGTGCACGTGGTGGATGGTCTCTCCCCCGCGATCGGGCAGCAGGCAGGATCCGTCCTCCCGCAGCCGGTCGATCACCGCCGGGTCCAGGTTGCCGGCCGGCCCGATGGGCATCCAGCCCGGGCCGCTGATGTGCCCGGGGTGCACGATGCTGGCCCGCACCCGTTGCTGCTGCTCCATCAGGTACTGCTCGACGGCGAGCTTGTTCACCCCGTAGTCGCCATAGGGTCGCTTGGGCGCGTCCTCGGTGGTGGGCACCAGCGCGCTGGGCCCGTAGGACCAGATGGTGCCCGTGTGCACCAAGTGCTGCCCGTCCAGCGCCTCGACCAGGTGCCGGGCCTGCGCGGGGGTGAAGCAGGTGAGGTCCACCACCGCCTCGGGCCGCAGCCCTGCGACCAGGCCGCCGAAGGTGCCGTCCCGCTCGGCGGCCTCCCGGTCGCAGACCGCCATCTCGACGCTCTGCCAGGCCGGGTCGTCGACGTAGGGCCGGCGCGACCCGCGGCTGATCACCACCGTCTCGTGACCGGCCCGGACCAGCATCGGTGCCAGGTAGCTGCCGATGTGTCCGGTGCCGCCGATGACCACCACGCGCATGGCCGCAACGGTACGCGGCGCGATCCCGCCGACCTGCTGACGCCCGCCCTCCGGCGCCGTCACGGGACCTCGCTGTTGCTGCCCGCGGCCGGTCGATCGCCGTCAGGCGAGCGAGAGAAAGAGCTTCTCCATAGCCGCCTGTTCCGCGGCGTTGCTGCCGTCCGATGCGGCGAGGCACTCCCGCATCCCGGAGGCGATGATCGCGAATCCGGCCCGATCCAGGGCCCGGTTGACCGCGGCGAGTTGGGTGACCACGTCCGTGCAGTCCCGGCCCGCCTCCAGCATGCGGATCACTCCCCCGAGCTGCCCCTGGGCGCGCCGTAACCGGTTGATCACCGGAGCCATGTCTGTGCTGTTCAGGGCGACCATGTGGCCTCTCCTCGACTGATCCGGCGGTGGCAGCCCGATGCGTGAGTCCGTCCCGTACCGCGCTCCTCGAATATACCCCCGGGCGTATAGTTGGGACTGCCGGTGTCCGCTTCCCGGATCCGAACCGACAAGGAGAACCCTCATGTGTCACGCCGTTCGGTGCCGGGTCTGCGGGAACACCACGTGGGCCGGCTGCGGACTGCACGTCGACCAGGTGATGGCCCGCGTGCCGGCCGACCGGCGGTGCGCCGGTCACACCGCTGAGGAGATGGCCGCGGCGAGGGGTACCTCGCGCTGGCGCCGCCTGTTCGGCGGTGGCTGACCCAATCAGTCCGCCCGGTCACGCGGGCGGCAAGGAGCCGGAGAAGGAACGACATGACGAAACCAACCATGAGCTATGGCACGACCATCATGGTGAAGACGCCGTTCGAGGAAACGCTGCAGCGGGTGCGTGAGGAGTTGCGGGCCGAGGGTTTCGGCGTGCTCACCGAGATCAATGTGACCGCCACGCTGAACGAGAAACTCGGCGAGCAGATCGAGGACTACGTCATCCTCGGCGCATGCAACCCACCGCTGGCACACGCGGCGCTGCAGGCGGATCGCAGCATCGGGCTGCTGCTGCCGTGCAACGTAGTGGTGCGGGCCGGTGACGACGTCACCGTGGTGGAGGTCCTCGATCCGCAGCTGATGTCCAAGCTCAGCGGCCACGAGGGGCTGTCCGCGCCCGCCGACGAGGCCACGGAGCGGCTTGGCCGCGTGATCGAACGGCTGGCCGCCTGACCGGACCCCATCCGTCGCACCCCGGCGGCCGTCACCGCTCGAACCTATGATCGAGGCGTGTCGACGACGCCGCTGCACCAGGCGGGCACGCCGCATGCCCGCAGCGCGGTGCGGCCGGTGCAGCCACCCGCCCGGGTGCTGATCGACCTGGGCGCCATGTACGGGCGGCAGCCCCATTTCCGGCGCCCGCACGTACTGGTGATGGCCAGCATGCACGACGTGGTGGTCGGCGAGCTGGAGGCCTGGGTGCTGGCCGAGACCGGCTGGTTCGGCGCCTGCCGGTACCGGGTCAAGCTGGCCTACGCCACCTTCGTCGAGCAGAGCCACCTGGTGCCCGGCTGGGCCCTGAAGCCGGCCACCGACGAGGACATCGCGCAGGCCCGGATGCGCGGACAGCTGCAGGAGTGACGCGGACCCGGCGCCCGCCCCCGTCGGGCGACCACGTCCAGGCCGTCACCGGTCGCCGGCCGACCCGGGGAACGTCGGCCGACCCGGGGAACGCCGGCCCAGACCGGCAAGCCGGCCCACACCGGGAAGCGGGCCGACACCGGGGAGCGCCGGAGTCGGTCAGCCGAGCCGGTCCAGCGCATCCGCCAGAAACTCGTCCCGGCGTTCCCGCAGCAGGTCCTTGGTCAGGTCCGGCCGGCCGGTCATGCCCGAGATCGCGGCGGCAAACCAGTCGATCTCCGGCGGTGTGCTGAGCGCCGCGACCACGTCCCAATACGCCACCGATGGCGCCGGCTCCCCCGCCGCCCGCT
>DASSTH010000567.1:0-2278 GCA_035708025.1 Nakamurella sp.
GCCCGGTGGAGGTGCCGATTACCACCACCGTCTCGCCGTCGCGCACCGCGCCGGTGCCGCGCAGCCGTTCGGCGGCCAGCAACGGCACCACGCTGGATGCCTCCAGGTACAGCCCCTCGATGCGGGCCAGCCGGGTTTGCATGGCCATGATCGCGTCGTCGTCGCCGGTGGTCACCGCGGTGCCGCCGGTGCTGCGGACGGCGTCCAGCCCCTGGTAGGTGCCCACCGGGGTGGCGATGGAGAAGGCGACCGAGGGCCGCACCGGGACCGGTCCGGCGACGTCGCCGCCGTCGGCCAGCGCCGCGCCGTACGGCCCGAACGGTTCCGCCGCCACCATTCTCGGCGAATGCGCGATGATGCCCAGCCGGTGCAGGTCGGCGAAACCGCGGGTGATGCCGGACAGCCCGTCGGCGTACGCGGTGGGTACCACCACCACGTCCGGGGCGGTCCCTAGCTGCCCGACGATCTCGTAGGCGATGGTCTTGTAACCGTCGATACCGAAGGGGTTGGAGCCGATCGGCGGGCTGACGAAGCCGGACATGGGTACCCAGCCGCGCTCGGCCACCGCGGCCGCCATCACCGTCCACCGGTGCACCGGCTCGCGGTAGGCCACCACCTGGGCGCCGTACACCTGCATCAGCGTGCGCATGGTGGCCGGGACGGAGGTCAAGGTCAGTGCCACGCAGCGGATCCCGGCCGCCGCGCAGTAGGCGGCCACCGCCGCGCCGTGATTGCCCGTGGTGGACACCACCGCGGTGTCCGCCCCCGAGGCCCGGGCCTTGCTGACCGCCACCGCGGCCAGCCGGTCCTTGTAGGACCAGGTGGGGCTGCGGGACTCGTCCTTGACCCACAGGCCGTCCAGGCCCAGCTGCCCGCCGATCCGATGCAGCGGCAGCAGCGGGCTGTCGCCCTCGCCCAGGCTCACCACCGGATCGGAGTCGGCCAGCGGCAGCAACTCCCGGTAGCGAAACAGCCCCGGCTGACCGGGGTCGACCGGCAGCGGGCCGGGCGGGATGTCGTACACCGGGGCCAGGTTCACCGGGACGCCGTCGGCGGCGCAGCGGGGGCAGCCGGAGAACGCGTCCGCCTCCGGATGCTCGTCACCGCAGCGCAGGCAGGCCAGCTGACCGGTGTACGCGCTCACCGCCCCACCTCCCGGAGGCTGCGGTCCATGCCGGTGAACAGCTCGAACCCACCGTCGGTGACCACCCCGGTGTCCTCCACCATCATTCCGCCCCAACCGATCTGGTAGTAGGGCGTCTCCAGGCAGAACACCATGCCCGGCTGCAGTTCGGCGGCCTCGCCCGGACGGACCACCGGCTCCTCGTACACCGACAGCCCGATGGCATGCCCGGCGTGGTGCCGGCGGTACGGCGCCAGCCCGTGTTGTTGCACGGTGCGCACCGCGGCGTCGAACACCGATCCGGCCGTCGCGCCCGGACGGGCCACCTCGAGCTCGGCGTACAGGCCGGCCAACAGCGCGTCGTACCTGGATCGCTGCAGCGCGGAGGCCTCGCCGAGCACCGCGGTGCGCGCGATGTCCGACCAGTAGCCCTGCACCTGGCAGCCCACGTCCAGCCGGATCAGATCGCCCGGTCGGCACGGGGTGTCGTCGGGAAAGGCGTCGGCCAGCGCGGTGCGCGCGCCGACCGTGGCGACCACGAACCGGGGGTCGCCGCCGCCGGCCACCATCGCGGAGGCCACCGCCGACGCCAGTTCGCGTTCGGTGATGCCCGGGGCGGACGCGGCCAGCGCGGCCTGCATGCCGTGTTCGGCGAGCTCCGCCGCGCGCCGCAGCAGCTGTTGCTCCACCGGCAGTTTCACCGACCGCACGCCGAGCATCCAGCCGTCCGCGCCGGTCACACGGTCGCCGGCGATACCGGCGAGAGCCTCGCCCACCGCCTGCCGCGCGGCCTCCGGCAACTGCACCAGACCCTCCACGCCCAGTCGGCGGCCGGCCAGCGGCTGCAGCGCCGCGGCCACGGCCGGGCCCAATCCGGCGTTCCGGTCGCTCATGCCGGCGGCCGGGGCGTCCCCCTCGAAGTAGAAGCGGCCGAACGGGATCACGTCGTCCGCCGCGATGCCGCCGTCCAGTGCCGGGCCGGCGTCGGCCGCCGGCGCCACCAGCACCGTGCGATCGGCGGTGACGACGGCCGCCAGGGTGTACCCGCGGTGCAGCTGGCCGGCCACGCTGCGATAGCCGGTGGCGTAGTCCACCGCCTCTCCGCCGGTCAACAGCAGCGCGTCGAACGGGGCCGCGGCCAGCCGCTCGCGCAGC
>DASSTH010000568.1:0-13044 GCA_035708025.1 Nakamurella sp.
AAGTCCTGCCGCGGAGCGCGGGTGGCAGGTGGCGGGTGGCGTCAGGGTGCGGTGGACGCAGGTGGCAGGTGACAGGTGGCGTCAGGACGCGGTGGCCGCCGGGGCAGGTGGCAGGGTGGCGTCAGAACGCGGTGGACGCCCGCAGCACCAGCCGGCAGGGAACCGTCTCCACACCGCGTGCCGGCTGTCCCTCCATGGCCTCGAACAGCTTGGCGGCGGCCCGCCGTCCCAGTTCCTCCAGGTTCATGTCGATACTGGTCAGTGCGGGCCGGGCGTGGGCCGCCAGCACCTCCCAGTTGTCGTGACCGATCACGGCGATGTCCGACGGCACCCGCCGGTCCAGTTCCCGCAGCACATCCAGTACCCCGCGGGCGATCTGGTCGCTGCCGCACAGGATCGCGTCGATCTCGGGGTGCTTGGTCAACAGCGTCCGGGCGGCTCCCCGTCCCCACTCCTCGGTCCAGGCACCGAACATCGCGTGGCCGCCGACCAACTCCAGCCCGGCATCGGCCAGCGCCTGGCGGGCACCCGCCACCCGGTCGGTGGCCGCGCCGTAGGTGGGGTCCCCGGTGATGATGGCGAGCCGGGAGCGGCCGCAGTCGATCAGGTGCTCGGCTGCCATCCGTCCGCCGCCGACGTTGTCGCACACCAACGAGATGTCGCTGCCGCTCTCCGACGGCGCGTAGGCGTAGACCACCGGCACCGGCAGCGGGCCCAGCGAGCGTCGCGGGTCGGGGCGCGCGCCGACGATGATCAACCCGTCCACCCGCCGGCCGAGCAGCGCCTGGATGTGGTACCGCTCCCGGATGGAATCACCCCGGGCATCGCACAGCAGCACCGACACCTTGCCGGCGCCGAAGGCGTCCTCCGCGCCCATCAGGGTGGGTATCGAGAAACGCCCCTCCAGGTCGTGGGTGATCAGTCCGACGGTGCCGGAGCGTCCGGACAACAGGCTGCGGGCCAAACGATTCGGTGAGAACGACAGTTGCTCGGCCGCCGCGGTCACCCGGGCCCGGGTCTCCGCCTTCACCTGCGCCCGGCCGTTGAGCGCCTTGGACGCGGTGGCGATCGACACCCCCGCCAGCCGGGCCACGTCGGACAAGGTCGGGGTGTGCTTCGGAAAACCCTTCGATGTGGTTTTCCTGCCGGACGACCCGTCGGGTGCCGCGGGCGCTGGCTCGGTCATGTCGCAAATCCTATCCTGCCGCGGGTCCGTGACGGCTCTTGACGTGACACAACGTCGTGTCCTACGGTGCAGAAAACCATTTCGTGACGTTTCGTAGTCCGGGTGGTCGAGCAGTCCCCCGGTGCGCAGACCGTGCGTGCCGGCGTCACAGCAACGGTCGTAGTGCTCAAGGAGAGGAACCATGATCAAGCTCCCTGCACGCCGTCGATCCGCGGTCGCGGTGGCGGCCGTGGGTGCGCTGCTGCTGGCAGGCCTGGTGGCCTGTGGCGGCGGAAGCGAGTCACCGTCCCAGAGCGGGACTGCCGGCGACACCAGCCAATCCACCAGCGAGGCATCCGGCCCGGCCGGCAGCACCGAACCGGCCGGCGAGACCACCGAGCCGGCCGGCAGCGGCACCGAACCGGCCGGCAGCAGCAGCGAAGCACCGGGCGGCGACGCCGAACAGGGCGTCGACGACGGGTCGAAGCTGACGCTGTGGACCCGCGCCCCGCTGGAGCGGCAGGCCAAGCAGCTGGTGGAGGCCTACAACGCCGGCCACCAGAACCAGATCGATCTGGTGATCGTCCCGAACGACGACATGGAGGGCAAGGTCGGCGCCGCGGCCGCCAATGGCGAGCTGCCGGACCTGCTGGCCGGCGACGTGGTCCGGCTGCCCTACTGGGTCGCCAACGGCATGTTCACCGACATCTCCGACCGCATCGACGGCCTGCCCTTCAAGGACGACATCTCGGTGGGCCACATCGATGCCGGCACCGACGCCGACGGCAACCGGCACACGTTGCCGTTCGTGCAGGACATCTCCGTGATGGTGTGGAACAAGGACCTGTACAAGGCGGCCGGCCTGGACCCGGAGCAGGGCCCGACCACCATGAAGGAGTTCGCCGAGCAGGCGCAGAAGATCGCCGATCTGCACCAGGACGGCGTGTCCGGCACGTACTTCGGCGGGAACTGCGGCGGCTGCCTGGTGTTCACCTGGTTCCCGTCCATCTGGGCCTCCGGGGCGGAGGTGCTGACGGACGACGGCACCGCCTCCGCGCTGGACAACGATGCGGCCAAGGCGGTGTACCAGATCTACGCCGATCTCAACCAGAACGGTGCCATCGGCGCCGGTTCCAAGGAGGAGAACGGCAGCACCTGGACCGCCCCGTTCGCCAACGGCAAGGTCGGGGTCATGCAGTACCCGAATACCGCGGTCGCTGCCGCTATCGATGCGGGCATCGACGTCGGCGTCGGCCCGATCCCCGGGGTGGACGGCGGCACCTCCACCTTCCTGGGCGGCGACGCCATGGGGATCTCCAAGGACTCGCAGAAGGTCGACCAGGCGTGGAACTTCCTGGCCTGGATGCTCTCCGACGACACCCAGCTGAACGTGGTGGCCAAGGCCGGTGACGTGGTGTCCCGCAACTCCCTGCTGGACAACGAGTTCACCAAGGAGGACCCGACCGCCTCGGTCGCCACCCAGGTGATCCCGAACGGGCGCACCCCGGTCGCCGCCTACTTCAGCGAAGCGTTCAACGCCTCCGGCAGTCCCTGGGTCGCGCTGGTCCGCAACGCCGTCTTCGACGGATCGGACTCCGTGGCGGACGACAACAAGGCGATCACCGAGGTGCTGGCGCAGTGACCGCTGCCGGCGGCGCACCGGCACGATAGCCGGTGCGCCGCCGGCGTCTTCCCACCGGTCAACCAGCATTCGGAGACGGCATGACGCACATCTCGCTGCGACCGCGATCCGCGGCGCCGGGCTCGGCCACCGCGGCCACACCGGTCCGCCGCAGTCGCCGCGGCAGCCTGCGGGCCTGGGCCTTCGCCAGCCCGACCGCCGCCCTGGTGCTGGTCTTCTTCGTCATACCGGTCGGGCTGGTGTTCTTCATGTCCAGCTCGGACTGGCTGCTGTTGGCCGGCGACCGGGGGATCAACCTGCCGGAGAACTACGCGGACGTGGTCGATCACCGGATGTTCTGGCCCGCCGTGTGGTTCACCATCAAGTACACCGTCATCGCCACGGTGCTGTTGATCGGCCTGGGGCTGGGCCTGGCGCTGCTGGTCCAGGAGACCGGCCGGTGGCGCGCCTTCCTGCGGACCACCATCCTGCTGCCCACCGCGGTCGGCCTGGCCTCGGCGTCGCTGCTGTTCTACGCGCTCTATTCGCCGCAGATCGGCCCGTTGTCCCCGCTGCTGCGTGCCCTGGGGCTGGCCGAGGGCCCGACCAGCGTGTTGGGCAGTCCGAACGGCGCGTTGTGGTCGACGGTGTTCCTGATCGTCTGGCGGTACGCCGGGTTCTACATGCTGCTGCTGCTGGTCGGCCTGCAGGGCGTGCCGCCGGAGATCTACGAGGCCGCGCGCATCGACGGTGCCCGGACCTGGCAGATCTTCCGGCGCATCACCCTGCCGCTGCTGCGGCCGGCGCTCGCGCTGAGCACGATCATGTGCGTGACCGGGTCGATGCTGGCCTTCGACCAGTTCTACATCCTCACCAAGGGCGGCCCGGACGGCTCCACCATGACCGTGGTGCTGCTGATCTACAACCTGGCATTCGAGTCCAAACGGCACCTGGGCATGGCGGCCGCCCTGTCGGTGCTGGTGCTGATCGCGCTGGCGGTGGTCAACGCGATCCAACTGCGGGTGTTGCGCGGCGCCGACGACACGGCGGGTACCCGATGACCGGGCTGGCCCGCGCCTTCTCGCGCACCCCGTTCTATGTGCTGACCACCGGTCTGGCGATCATCTTCCTGTACCCGGTGATCTGGACGGCGATCAGTTCGGTGTCGCCGCAGCCGGGTTCGGCGCAGGCACACGGCTTCGGTTTCGGCAACTACCGCACGGTGCTGAACTACCAGGCCGGGTTGTGGACCTACCTGACCAACTCGGTCATCGTCTCGGCGGTCACGGTGTGCCTGACGGTCGTGGTGGCGACGCTGGGCGGCTACGCATTCGCCCGCTTCCGGTTCCCAGGTAAGAACCTGCTGTTCCTGGTGACGTTGGCGATCCTGATGGTGCCGTACGCGACGCTGCTGATCCCACTGGTGATCTGGCTCAAGACGCTGCACCTGAACAACAGCCTGCTCGGGGTGGGCATCGTGCTGTCGGTGTTCCAGTTGCCGTTCGCGACGTTCATGATGCGCATCTCGTTCGAGGCGGTCCCCAAGGAGATCGAAGAGGCCGCGCTGGTCGACGGGTGCGGGCCGATGTCCGCGCTGCGCCGCATCCTGCTGCACGCCGTCCGGCCCGGCCTGATCACCATCGCGCTGTTCGCGTTCCTGGCTGCCTGGAACGACTTCATGGTTCCGCTGTACCTGGTCGGCGGCGACAAGCAACCGCTACCGCTGGCCATGGTGAACATGCGCCAGCAGGTCATGGGCGTGATCGATTACGGCTCCACCCAGGCCGGCGTGGTGATCCTCACCGTGCCCTGCGTGCTGCTGTTCCTGGTACTGCAGCGGCACTACGTCAAGGGCTTCATGTCCGGAGCGCTCAAGGGATGACACGAAGGGATGACGAGGTCGTGATGGCTGGTACCGACCGGGGGCCCGTTGCGCCGGTCCTGCCGACCGTGGGCCGACGACGCCCGCTGGGCCTGGACGAGGTCCACCTGGTGGGCGGCTTCTGGGGCGAGCGGCAGGAACGGAACGCCTCGGCCACGATCGACCATTGCGACCGCTGGGAGCAACGCGTCGGGTGGATCGACAACTTCACGTCCGCTGCGGACGGCACGATCGCCGGCCGGCGCAGCGGACCGGAGTTCGCCGACTCCGACGTCTACAAGCTGCTCGAGGCGATGGCCTGGGAGGTGGCCAGGACCGGGGATCTCCGACTGGACGCCCGGATCGAGGAGCTGGCCGGCCGCATCGAGGCCGCCCAGCAGCCGGACGGCTACCTGAACACCGGGTACGGCCGACCGGGACAGCCGGCCCGGTACTCGAACCTGGCCTGGGGCCACGAGCTGTACTGCTACGGGCACCTGATCCAGGCGGCCGTCGCCCGGTTGCGGGCCGGACGCAAGGACACCCTGGTCCGGGTGGCGCTGCGCGCGGCCGACCATGTCTGTGCGGCATTCGGCCCCGGCGGGATCGAATCGGTCTGCGGGCATCCGGAGATCGAACTGGCCCTGGTGGAGCTGTACCGGGTCACCGGGACCCGGCGCTACCTGGACCAGGCGAGGTTGTTCGTGCAGCGCCGGGGGACCGGCACCCTGCCGGAGATCGAGTTCGGCCGCGCCTACTACCAGGACGACATCCCGGTCCGCCACGCCGATGTGCTCCGCGGGCACGCCGTGCGGGCGCTCTACCTGGCCAGCGGCGCGGTGGACGTGGCGGTGGAGACCGGTGACACCGAACTGCTGCAGGCGGTGATCCGGCAGTACGACCGGACCCTGGCCCGGCGCACGTACATCACCGGCGGCATGGGGTCGCACCACCAGGACGAGGCGTTCGGCGAGGACTTCGAACTGCCGCCGGATCGCTCCTACTGCGAGACCTGTGCCGCGATCGCCTCGGTGATGTTGTCCTGGCGGCTGCTGCTCGCCACCGGCCGCCCCACGTACGCCGACGTCATCGAGCGCACGCTGTACAACGCGGTCGCGGTGTCCCCGTCCCGGGAGGGCACCGAGTTCTTCTACGCCAACACGCTTCACCAACGGGTGCCCGGTGCGGAGGCCCACCCGGACCAGCTCAGCCCACGGGCCGCGGCGCAGCTGCGCGCCCCCTGGTTCCACGTTGCGTGCTGTCCGAACAACGTTGCGCGCACCGTGGCCTCGTTGGCCGGGTACGTCGCCAGCGCGGACGGCGATGCGGTGGAGGTGCACCAGCTGCTGTCCTGCGACATCCGCACAGCGCTGCCGGTCGGCGAGGTCGCGCTCACCGTGCGCAGTACCCTGCCTGACGAGGGCGACGTGCTGGTCACCGTCACCGAGTCGGTGGACAGCCCCTGGGAGGTCGTGCTGCGCATCCCGCCGTGGGCCCGCGGGCGGGCTCGGGTGAACGGGCGACCCGTCGACGGGCCGGTCGCCCGGGTCCGCGCGGTGTTCGCCCCCGGCGACGTGGTGCGGCTGGAGCTGCCGGTGACGGCCCGCATCACGGCGGCGGATCCGCGCATCGACGCGGTGCGCGGGTGCGTGGCGGTGGAGCGGGGACCCTTGGTGCTCTGCGTGGAGTCCGCGGACCTGCCCGACGGTTTGGATGTCGACGACGTCGAACTGGACCTGTCCGGTCCGCCCGGACCGCGGGACGGCGCGACGGTGGCCCGTTTCACCAGGGTCCGGCACCCCGAAGGTGCGTGGCCGTACTTCGCGGAGGACGCCCCGCCGGCAGAGGCGGGAGGCGGTGACGGCTCGTTCACCGCGCCGCTCATCCCGTACCACTCCTGGGCCAACCGTGGCCCGAGCACGATGCGGGTCTGGCTGCCGGTACGCAGCCGGGGGTCGGCGCGATGACCGGGCGGCACGACGAAGCGCTGGTGGTCGGCGTCGACTTCGGCACGCTGTCCGGGCGGGCCCTGGTGGTGCGCGCCGCCGACGGCGTGGAACTCGGTTCCGCGGTGCACGAGTACCGGCACGGGGTGATGGACCGGGTGCTGGCATCCGGCCCGGCCGCCGACTCCGGCCGTCCGGTCGCGCTGCCGCCGGACTGGGCCCTGCAGCACCCGGCGGACTACGTCGCGGTGCTGCAGCACGCGGTACCGGCGGCGCTCCGCGCGGCGGGCGCCGACCCGGCGCGGGTGATCGGCATCGCCACCGATTTCACCGCCTGCACCATGGTGCCGACCGATGCCGCCGGCCGGCCGCTCAGCGAGACCTTCCCGGACCGGCCCCACGCCTATGTGAAGCTGTGGAAACACCATGCCGCACAGCCACAGGCGGACCGTATCAACGCCCTGGCCGGTGATCGGGACGAGCCCTGGCTGGCCCGCTACGGCGGGCTGATCTCCTCCGAGTGGGAGTTCGCCAAGGGATTGCAACTGCTGGAGGAGGACCCCGAGCTCTACCGCGCCACCGAGCACTGGGTGGAGGCGGCCGACTGGATCGTCTGGCAGCTATGCGGCCGCTACCTGCGCAACGCCTGCACCGCCGGCTACAAGGGCATCTACCAGGACGGCGGCTACCCGTCGCGGGAGTTCCTGGCCGGGCTGAACCCGGAGTTCGCCGGATTCGTCGACGACAAGCTGGCGCACCGCATCGGAGCGCTGGGGGAACGCGCCGGATCGCTGACCGACCAGGCGGCCGGGTGGACCGGCCTGCCGGCCGGGATCGCCGTAGCGGTCGGCAATGTCGACGCCCACGTCACCGCCCCGGCGGCCGACGCGGTGGAACCGGGGCAGATGACCGCGATCATGGGAACCAGCACCTGCCACGTGATGAACGGCGACCGGCTGGCCGAGGTCCCCGGCATGTGCGGGGTGGTGGACGGCGGCATCGTGCAGGGGCTGTGGGGCTACGAGGCCGGCCAGTCCGGCGTCGGCGACATCTTCGGTTGGTTCGTCGACACCTGCGTCCCGCCCTCCTACCTGGACTCCGCGCGGCGACGCGGCCTCGGCGTGCACGACCTGCTGTCCGAACTGGCCGCCGGGCAACAGGTCGGCGAGCACGGGCTGGTGGCGCTGGACTGGCACTCCGGCAACCGGTCGGTGCTGGTCGACCACGAACTGTCCGGCCTGGTGCTCGGGCAGACGCTGGCCACCCGGCCGGAGGACACCTACCGGGCCCTGCTGGAGGCGACCGCCTTCGGGACCCGCACCATCATCGAGACGTTCGGCGCCGCCGGTGTTCCGGTGACGGAACTGGTGGTGGCCGGCGGCCTGGTGAAGAACGCGCTGCTGATGCAGATCTACGCCGACGTGACACGACTCCCGCTGTCCACCATCGGATCCGAGTACGGTCCGGCGCTGGGTTCGGCCATCCATGCCGCGGTCGCCGCCGGGTACTACCCGGACGTCCGTGCCGCGGCCAAGGCGATGGGCCGGCGGATCCCCAACGCCTTCGTGCCCGACCAGCAGCGCGCCGCCCGCTACGACGACCTGTACACGGAGTACCGCACGCTGCACGACTGGTTCGGCCGCGGCGGCAACGACGTCATGCACCGGCTGCGGCAGCTCCGCCGGTCCGCGCACCGCGCCGGAGCGACGGCATGACGGCGCACGACGAGGTGACCCGCACCCGGCACGCGGTCGCCCGGCTGCACGCCGAACTGCCCCGCTGGGGGCTGGTGGCATGGACGGCCGGCAACGTGTCGCAACGGGTCCCGGGGACCGGGTTGTTCGTGATCAAGCCATCCGGCGTCGGGTACGACGAGCTCAGCGCGGACAGCATGGTGGTCTGCGACCTGGACGGCGCGCTGGTGCAGGGCGAGCACGCGCCGTCCTCGGACACCGCTGCGCACGCCTACGTGTACCGGCACATGCCCGAGGTGGGTGGAGTGGTGCACACGCACTCGACCTACGCGACCGCCTGGGCGGCCCGCGGGGAACCGATCCCCTGCGTGTTGACCATGATGGCCGACGAGTTCGGCGGCGACGTCCCGGTCGGGCCGTTCGCGCGGATCGGTGACGATTCCATCGGCCGCGGCATTGTCGCCACGCTGCGCGCCAGCCGCAGCCGCGCGGTGCTGATGCAGAACCACGGACCGTTCACCGTCGGGCCCGACGCCCGGGCCGCGGTGAAGGCGGCGGTGTTGCTGGAGGAGGTGGCCCGCACCGTGCACATCAGCCGTCAGCTGGGCGCACCCATACCCATCCCGCCGGAGGCGGTGGACGCGTTGTTCCAGCGGTATCAGACCGAGTACGGACAGCGGGGTCCGCTACCGGCGACGGAGCGGAAGGCACAACCATGACCGGACTCGCCACCGCCGGCGGCGCGGCATCGTCCACCGGCGGCACCCCGTACCCGGGCCGGGAGGTGTGGTTCCTGACCGGCAGCCAGGACCTGTACGGGGAGCAGGTACTGGAACAGGTCGCCGACCAGTCCCGCCGGGTGGTGACCCAGCTGGACCAGGCGCCGCAGGTTCCGGTACGGGTGGTCTGGAAACCGGTGCTGCGGGAGGAGGACTCGATCCGGCGTGCGGTGCTGGCGGCGAACGCGGACGACTCGGTGATCGGTGTGGTGGCATGGATGCACACCTTCTCGCCGGCCCGGATGTGGATCGCCGGACTGACCGCGCTGCAGCGTCCGCTGTTGCATCTGCACACCCAGGCCAACGTCGAGCTGCCTTGGGACACCATCGACTTCGACTTCATGAACCTGAACCAGGCGGCGCACGGCGATCGGGAGTTCGGATACCTGGCGGCGCGGATGTCGGTGCCGCGCAGCATCGTGGCGGGGCATGTCTCCGACCCGGGGGTGTGCGCCGGCGTGGGGTCGTGGATGCGCGCGGCCGCGGCCTGGGCGGAGGTGCGGTCGCTGCGGCTGGCCCGGTTCGGCGACAACATGCGCCGGGTGGCGGTGACCGAGGGCGACAAGACGGAGGCAGCGATCCGGCTCGGCGTGTCGGTCAACACCTGGGGCGTGAACGACCTGGCGGACGCCATCGCCGCGGTCGCCGACCCGGAGGTCGCCGATCTGGTCGCGGAATACCAGGACCGCTACGACGTGGTCCCGGAGCTGCGCCGCGGCGGCGCCAGACACGATTCGCTGCGGTACGCCGCCCGCCAGGAGATCGCGCTACGCGGATTCCTGGACGGGCTGGGCGCCAGGGCCTTCACCACGACGTTCGAGGACCTCGGCGCGCTGCGTCAGCTTCCCGGGCTGGCGGTGCAGCGGCTGATGGCCGACGGATACGGATTCGGCGCCGAGGGCGACTGGAAGACGGCGATCTGCGTGCGGGCGGCCAAGGTGATGGGCGCCGGGCTGCCCGGCGGCGCGTCGCTGATGGAGGACTACACCTACGACCTCACACCGGGTGCCGAGTGCATCCTCGGCGCGCACATGCTGGAGGTGTGTCCCAGCCTGACCGCCGAACGGGCCTCGCTGCAGATCCACCCGCTGAGCATCGGTGCCCGGGAGGATCCGGTCCGGCTGGTGTTCTCCGCCGACCCCGGCCCCGGTGTGCTGACCTCGTTGACCGACATGGGTGAGCGGTTCCGGCTGACGGTGAACGCCGTGGACGTGGTGCCCCCCGGTGCGCCGCTGCCCAGACTTCCGGTCGGCCATGCAGTCTGGCGGCCGCGCCCGGACTTCCGGACCTCCGCGGAGGCCTGGCTCACCGCAGGCGGCTCGCACCACACGGCGCTGAGCACCGCGGTCGGGGTCGCCGAATGGGAACACTTCGCGCAGATGGCGGGCATGGAACTGCTCGTCATCGACGAGGCGACCACCGTGCGCGGGTTCCGGGACGCCGTGCGCTGGAACCAGGCCCATTATCGGCTGGCCCGGGGCCTGTGACGCGGGAACAAGACACGAACGTGACGGGAGAAAGGACGGATCGGTGACGGACGCAGCGGCGACAGCCACCGTGGAACTGGGTGGCGGCGTGCGGATGCCACGCATCGGCTTCGGGGTGTTCCAGCTCAGCGACGAGGACGCCGAGCGGATGAGCACTGTGGCGCTGGACGCCGGCTACCGCTCCATCGACACGGCGGCCGGCTATGCGAACGAGGCCGGCGTGGGCAGGGCGGTGGCGGCGGCCGCCGACCGCGGGATCCCGCGCTCGGACATCTTCGTCACCAGCAAGCTGGCCAACGTCGATCAGCAGGGTTTCGACAGCGCGCTGCGTGCCTTCGACCGATCGGCCCGACTGCTCGGCGGCGCGCCGGACCTGTACCTCATCCACTGGCCGATCCCCGCCCGCGGACAGTACATCGACACCTGGCGGGCGTTCGTCCGGCTGCAGCAGGAGGGCCGGCTGCGGTCCATCGGGGTGTCGAACTTCCCGCCGCGGTTGCTGCACGAGATCATCGATGCCACCGGTGTGGTGCCCGCACTCAACCAGATCGAGCTGCACCCGTACCTGCAACAGCGTGAGGCCCGGGAGGTGCACGCCCGGCTCGGGATCGCCACCGAGGCGTGGTCGCCGCTGGGCGCCGGCCGGGGACTGCTGGACGATCCGGTGCTGACCGGCATCGGGTCGGCTCGCGGACTCACCCCGGCTCAGGTCGCGCTGGCCTGGAGCCTGGCCCGCGGCACCATCGTGATCCCGAAGTCGGCGACACCGGCGCGGGTGCGGGAGAACTTCGCCGCCCGATCGGTGCGGCTGACCGAGCAGGACCTGGAGCGGATCGACGCGCTGGACCGCGGCGGCCGCACCGGACCGGACCCGGAGGAGTTCGGCGCCTGACCCGGCCACCCGCCCGCCCGGGATGATGATCGTCCGTACCGGGTAAGCACCAAAGGGCCGGCCGCGGCGGCGCCCGGCCGTCCGGGGACGGAGGGCAGCAGTGGACCGTGCCAGGACGGCCACGCCCGGCCGGCCCCCCGCCGCCGGTCTCCCACCCCGGGCCGCCGACCATGCCCGCCCGCTGTTGATCGCCGTCGGGACCGTCGCCTGCGGCGCGGTGCTGCTACTGGCCTACCTGGGCAAGCAGCAGTGCGCCGGCCCGCTGTTCGACGCGTTCGGCCGCAGCCTGCCGGACTGGACGCTGCGCGCCAACCGGGACCTGTGCTACTCCGACATCCAGTACCTGTGGATCGGCCGCGACATCAACCAGCACGTGTTCCCCTACGTGCACGGCGGCCTGGCGTTCGGCAGCCGGCTGGACGGCGGAAGCCTGGAGTACCCGGTGCTCACCGGGCTGTTCATCTGGCTGGCGGCGATCGGCGCGCACACCGACGCGGCGTTCCTGGCGCACAACGCCCTGATGCTGGCACCCTTCGGGCTGCTCACCGCAGCGCTGCTGTTCGCGCTGGCCGGCCGGCGCGCCTGCTGGTTCGTCGGCGCGCCGGCACTGGTGCTGTACGCGTTCCTCAGCTGGGACCTGATCCCGGTGGCGCTCGTCACCGTCGGTCTGGCGGTGCTGCTGGCCGGGCCGTCCCGCTGGAACCGCCGGCACCGGGCGATCGTGGCCGGCATCGCGTTCGGCGTCGGGGGAGCGGCCAAGTTCTACCCTCTGATGTTCGCCGCCCCCGTCATCGCCTGGCTGCTGTTCCCGGAACCGGAGGGGCCGGCCGGCGAGCGGCGACCCGACGTCCGTGGCGCCGCGCTGGTCGCCGTCGCCACCGTCGGCAGTTTCGCGCTGATCAATGCCCCGTTCGCCATCGTCGGATTCCGCGGTTGGTGGGCTTCCTTCCAGTTCCAGTGGTCGCGCCCGCTGGACGAGTCCACCAACTCCATCTGGTTCTGGGCGATCCGTCCGCCGTCCGACGACGCCGCCGCCCAGCACACGCTGGCGCTGGTGTCCACCGGGGCCACGGCCGCCGGGATGGCGGCGGTGCTGACCGCGGGATTCCTGGTGGCACGGCGGCGGCGCGCCGCCTACCCCTGGCTGCCGGTCGCGGCCGCGTTGTTGTGCGCCTACCTGCTGCTGAACAAGGTGCACTCGCCGCAGTACGTCCTATGGCTGCTGCCGTTCTTCGTGCTGCTGCGGATTCGGGCCGGCTGGATCCTGGCGTACTTCGCGGCCGACGTGTGCCTGGGCGTCGGCTTCTTCCACTTGCAGTACCTGTTGAACGAACACCTGCCGAGCGGCATCCGGGACAGCTGGGCCGCACAGGCGGTGGTGGTCGGCGTGTGGGGCAGGGCCGGGCTGCTGGTCGGCCTGGTGGTCGCGTTCCTGGCGGCGGCCCCGGCCCGGGCCCGCTGGGCAGCGGCCGGGCAGGTCCCGGCCGGCACGTCGCAGCCCCGATCGCGTATGCACCAAGAGGTACAGTGATCGGCATGCATCACGAGATCTCTGTTGACGTGCAGGCGCCCGCGAACGTGCTGTGGCGGGCGGTCGCC
>DASSTH010000569.1:0-3047 GCA_035708025.1 Nakamurella sp.
CGGGTCCGGGCCGGCCGTGCCGGGACGGTGCTGCGGCGGTGCGGCGGTGCGGCGGTGCAGTGCGGATCCGGGCCGCGGGCTTGAACGGGGCTGCTGCGGTGCAGTATCGGGCCGACGGTTTGCCGGGACGGCGTTGCGGCCGTGCAGTGCCGGTAGAAAGTCGCACCTCGATGCGGCACCGGGCCGCATTCCTGCAGGTCGCAGTCGGCGGCGTGTCATCGAGGTGCGACTTTCTACCGCGGGGCCTATCGCGGACCACATTTGCGGGGCCCATCGCGGACCCCATTTTGCAGGACACCCATTGCGGACCCCATTTGCGGGGCCCATCGGCGTCGCCCATCCGCGGGCCACCGTCGGGTCACCGCGCGGGCCGCCTCCCACCGGTCTTGATCCCGCCCGATGTCAGCCGCGGTCGGCCAGGAAGCGCAGCGCCAGCTCGTACCCGGCCGTGCCCAGCCCGGCGATCACGCCGGTGGACACCGCGGAGATTACCGAGTGGTGCCGGAACTCCTCCCGGGCGTGCACGTTCGAGATGTGCACCTCCACCAGGTCGGCGGTGCGTTGGGACACCGCGTCCCGCAGCGCGATCGAGTAGTGCGACCAGGCCGCCGGGTTGAGCACCACCGGGACCGACGCGTCGGCCGCGGCGTACAACCAGCCGATCAACTGGCCCTCGTCGTCGGTCTGCCGGACATCCACGTCCAGCCCGAGATCCGCACCCACCGCGATCAGCCGCTCGGCGAGTTGGGCGTAGGTGGTCGACCCGTACACCGCGGGTTCGCGCATCCCGAGCCGGCCCAGGTTCGCTCCGTTCAGCACCCACACCGGGCGACGGGCGCCGCCGGTGGCCGACTCCACCAGGTCGCGGGCCGCCGACGACCAGGCGTGCTGCACCACCGCCTCGGCCGCTTCGGCCGGATCCCCAGACCGGGAATGCCGCTCCGCGTCGCCGGTCCCGCGCGGTTCGATCGTCACCGCTGCACCGCCCTTCCACTGTGCGCCGACGCTGATCGTTGCATCGCCGCATACGCGCTCGCCAGCAGGCCGGGGTCGGGATCCGCCAGCCGGCCGGGCCGGGCCAGGCCGTCGAGCACCACGAACCGCAGCACGCCGCGCCGGGTCTTCTTGTCCGAGGCCATGATGGCCACCAGCTCGTGCAACGCGTCCGGGCGGTAGCCGGTGGGCAGCCCGAGGGTGCGCAGCACCGCCGCGTGCCGGGTGGCGGTCGGCTGGTCCAGCCGGCCCGCGGCCCGCGACAGCTCCGCCGCGAACACCATCCCGACGGCCACCGCCTCGCCGTGCCGCCAGCGGTAGTTCTCCCGCTTCTCGATGGCGTGCGCCAGGGTGTGGCCGTAGTTCAGGATCTCCCGCAGGTCGGACTCCCGCAGGTCGGCGGCCACCACCTGCGCCTTGACCGCCACCGCCCGCAGCACCAGTTCGGCCAGCTGCGCGGATCCCGGGTCGAGGACCGCCGCCGGCGCCGACTCGATCACCTCCAGGATCTGCGGGTCGGCGATGAACCCGGCCTTGACGATCTCCGCCATCCCGGCCACCAGGTCCTGCGGCGGCAGGGTGTCCAGGCTGGCCAGGTCGGCGATCACCGCCGACGGTTCGTGGAACGCACCCACCATGTTCTTGCCGGCCTCGGTGTTGATGCCGGTCTTGCCGCCGACCGCGGCGTCCACCATGCCCAGCAGCGTGGTGGGCACCTGCACCACCCGGACGCCCCGCATCCAGCTGGCCGCGGCGAACCCGGCCAGGTCCGTCACCGACCCGCCGCCCAGGCCGACCACCACGTCGGTCCGGTCCAGTCCGGCCCGGCCGAAGGCCCGCCAGCAGTCGTCCAGCACCGCAACGGTCTTCGCGTCCTCGGCATCCGGCACCACGACCGGGTGCACGATGCTGCCGGCGTCGGACAGCGCGGCGGCCAGTTGGGCCGCCCGCCCGGCCAGCACCGGCGGGTGCACCAGCGCGGCACGCCCGGCGCCGGCCACCGCCGCGACCACCCGCGCGGTCAGGTCGCGACCGATGACCACGTCATAGGGCGCGCCGGTGCGCACCGTCACCGTCTTCTCGTTCGCCGCCATCTACAGCCCCAACTCGGCCATGATCACCTGGGCGGTCTGCTCGACCGTCAACTGGTCGGTGTCGACTTCGAGGGTGGCGACCTCCCGGTACAGCGGGATTCGCGCGTCGAGCAGGGCCTTGAACGTCGCCCGCGGGTTCACCCCGGCCAGCAGCGGACGCGCGGCGGACAGCCCGGTGCGGCGCACGCCCACCGGCATGGACACCGCCAGGAACACCACCCGATGCCCGCGCAGCCGTTCCCGGGTCTCGGGGTCCATCACCGCTCCCCCGCCCAGCGCCAGCACTCCGGGATGCCCGGCCAGCGCGGCGGCCACCGCCTCCCGCTCCATGCGGCGGAACTCGGCCTCGCCAAGTTCGGTGAAGATCTCGCTCACAGTGCGCCCGGCGGTGGCCTGGATGTCGGAGTCGGTGTCCCGCACCGGCAGCCCGGTGTGCTCGCCGAGGGTGGCGGCGACGCTCGTCTTGCCGGCGCCCGGTGGGCCCACCAGCACCACGGCGGGCGGGCCGGTCGGATCAGCAGGCATGGGGCGACGGTGACGGGGCCGACGGTGACGGACCCACCGGACCCGACGGTGACGGGGCCGACGGTGACGGACCCACCGGACCGGACGGCGACGGCATCCCCTGAGCGACATCGGCTTTCGCGGCGGATGCCGGAGCGGACTCGTGCCGGATCGTCGATCCCAGGCCATCCAGATAGCTGCGGGCGTTGCGGGCCGTCTCTGTCACCGCATCGCCGCCGAACTTCTCGAGCACCGCGTCGGCGATCACCAACGCCACCATGGCCTCCGCGACGACCCCGGCCGCCGGCACGGCGCACACGTCGCTGCGCTGGTTGATGGCCACCGCGGGCTCACCGGTGGCCACGTCCACCGTGGCCAGCGCCCGCGGCACCGTGGAGATCGGCTTCATGGCCGCCCGCACCCGCAGCACCTCGCCGTTGGTCATGCCGCCCTCGG
>DASSTH010000570.1:0-4081 GCA_035708025.1 Nakamurella sp.
CGCGGTGTGCGTGGCGCTGGCCCTGGCGGTGATGATGGGCTTCGGCACCCGGTATCTCCGAGCGATCAACCCGGTGCACTGAGTGGCGCGAGGGCGTGCGGCCTGGCGGATGCCCTGGCGCGTGCCGCCCTGGCGCGTACCCCTGGCGACTGCCCCCTCGGACGCGTGCCGCCCTGGCGCGTACCCCCTGCGACTGCCCCCTCGGACGCGTGCCGCTCTGGCGCACACCGCCTCGATGTCGTTGAGTGAACCGCTCGCCGCGCTTTTCGGCCTCCAAGCGCAGCGAGAGGTGCAGTCAACACGAGAGAGGCGCACGGCGGGCCATGCGCCGGCGCCGCCGCGGCGGGTGCCACAGCGGGTGCCACACACACGAGGGGCTGCTCAGGGCAGATCCGCTGGCGGCAGCGTCGGTGGCCGGCGCGGGCCGCTCGGGGCACCGTGGGATGCATGACCTCACCAGAACGCCCCACCCCCGGACGGTTCGAGGACGACCTGACCGGCCGGCTGCAGCACCACCGCATCGTCCAGCTCGGTCAGGAGGTGGACGACCCGATCGCCAACCGGCTCTGTGCCCAGCTGATCCTGCTGGCCGACGAGGATCCCGAGCACGACATCCTGATGCTGATCAACTCGCCGGGCGGGTCGGTGTCGGCCGGGCTGGCCATCTACGACACGATGGCCTCCATCCGCCCGGACGTCGCCACCGTCTCCATGGGATTGGCCGCCAGCATGGGCCAGTTCCTGCTCTCCGCCGGCACCAAGGGCAAGCGATACGCGTTGCCGCACAGCCGGATCCTGATGCACCAGGGTTCCGCCGGCGTGCAGGGCACCGCGGTCGACGTGGAGATCCAGGCGGCCAACCTGGCCTGGACCAAAAAGCTGATGAACGAGCTGAACGCGCAATTCACCGGCCAGAGCGTGCAGCGGATCGCCGCGGACAGCGATAGGGACCACTGGTTCACCGCGGAGGAGGCGCGCGACTACGGCTTCGTGGACCACGTGGTCGCGTCACTGGACGAGGTCCGGCCGGCGGGCCGGCGCAGCGGATTGGGGTACTGATCATGGGTCACTACACGGTTCCGACCGTGGTCGAGCGCACCCCGAACGGCGAGCGGCTGGTGGATGTCTACTCCCGGTTGCTGTCCGAGCGGGTGATCTACCTGGGCACCGAGATCGACGATGACGTCGCCAATGTCATTGTGGCGCAGCTGCTGTACCTGGACGCCGAAAGCCCGGACCAGACGATCAACCTGTACGTCAATTCGCCGGGAGGATCCATGTCGGCGACCATGGCGATCTACGACACCATGCAGTACGTGTCCGCGCCACTGGCCACCACCTGCGTGGGCCAGGCCGGCTCGGGCGCCGCGGTGCTGCTGGCGGGCGGGACGGCCGGCCGGCGGTCGTTGCTGCCGCACGCGCGGGTGTTGCTGCACCAGCCGTCCATCGGGGGCCAGGGCACCATTTCGGATCTGGCCCTGCACACCGAGGAGGTGCTGCGGGTGCGAGCACAGATGAACGACGTGCTCAGCCGGCACACCGGGCAGACGGTGGCGACACTGTTGGCGGATACCGACCGGGACAAGATCTTCGACGCGGAGGGCGCCATCGCCTACGGGTTGGCGGATGCCATCCTGGAACCGCGCCGGATACCCGGGAGTGGCGCGGCGGCGTGACGGACGGACTCGGGAGCCCGTGCACCGGGGCGCGCGGCGGCGCCGGTCGGATACGCCGCGGGCCACTCCGGATCGCCGCGTCGCGCGCCGGCCCGCATCGCCGGTCGGAAAGCTTGGTTCAGGCGGCCAGCAACAGCCCCTGAACCCTCCGCAGCGGTGCCGACGGCGGCCGCACCGGTAGCGGGCGCACCGGCCGCAACGTTGTCGTCGGCTCGGGCACCGGCATCGAATCGGGCACGAGCGCCGGCTCGGGAGCGGAAGCCGACCGGTCGGACCCCGGCGCCGGGGCGGTAGGTGCCGGCATCTCCATCGGAACCGGGCGACGGAGGGTCCCGTCACCGCCGTTGAGCCGCTGCCCGGCCGCCCGCAGCAACTCCAGCAGCGGTAGTCCGAGCGCCCCGCAAATCGAGGCGAGCATCTCCGACGACGGCTCCTTGCGTCCGCGCTCCACCTCGGACAGGTACTGCGGCGAGATCCCGGCCCGGTCGGCGACGTCCCGCAGCCGCAGACCCAGCGCGCGACGGCGCTCCCGGACCGCGTCACCGGCGATCTGGCGCCACAACGGTTGCGGGCCGGATCGCCCGGGCAGCGGCAGGGTCACGACGGAGTTCCCGGATGCAGCCGACATGCGCCGAGGCTATGCCCGCCGGGGCGCCCCTGGGTACCTGGTTCCGCGCCTGTTCGCTGCGGGCGGACGGGGCACCGCCGGTTTACCGCTCGCCCGGACCGGGGACAGGGTCAAACATGCCCGAGTCGGACCGCGAGGAGCACGTCTACGGCGTCGTGCCGCGGTCCCGTCGGCGGTTGGCGTTCATCGTGCTGGCGGTGTGCGGCATCGCGGTGCTGGTCGGCGGGTTGCTGGTGAACTTCCTGGGCGGCACCGCCGTGCAATGGCCCATCCTGATGATCTGCGCGGGCTTCCTGGTGATGGTGCTGGCGCTGTACCTGTGGATCAGGCTGTCCGATTGACTGCCGCCGGCCGGGTTCGCCGGTCCACAGGTGGATTCCACGCGCGAACAAGCCCCCGAACCGTTGATTCGACCAGCGATCCGGGGGCCGGGCAGGGCTACTCCAGCGGCCCGAGCAGGGCGTTCGCCCACGCAGAATGCACCGAATCCTCGCTGCTGGGATGGAACACCCCCGCCAGCACGTCGCGATACAGCCGGGACAGCTCGTTGCCGGTGAAGTAGGACGAGCCGCCGGCGGCCCTTAGCGCGGTGCCCACCACCGACACGGCGGTCTCGGTCGCCCGGTACTTGATCGCCGACAACTGGGGCATCCACAGGTCGCCGCGGTCCACCAGGCCGTCCAGATCGCGTGCCGCGCCGTCGATCTGTGGCTCGATGGCGTCCAGCGCGATCGCCGCCGCGGCGATGCGCCGGCGCGCGTCCGGGTCCTGGGCGTAGGACCGCCCGCCGGCCTTGGCGGAGGTCCGGCGCCGTACCGCGGCCACGGCGAGATCCAGTGCGCGGCGGGCGATTCCGGTGTACACCGAGGCCAGCAGCAGCTCGAAGGTGGCGAAGATGGAGAACACGAACGGATCGCGGGTGGGCCCCGGTGGGATGCGCCGCACCACCCGGTCGGCCGGCGCGTGCGCCCCCTCCAGCACGGTGGTGCAGGACTGCGACGCCCGCATGCCCAGGGTGTCCCAGTCGTCCCGGACGGTGAACCCTCCGCCGGCCCGCTCGATGAAGGCGAACACGCTCATCGGCGCATCCGGATCGGAGGAGTCGGTGCCGAAGGTGCCCAGCCGGGTCCATACCGGCGACAGCGAGGTGAAGATCTTGGTGCCGTGGAACCGGTATCCGCCCTGGCCGTCCGGCTCGGCCCTGGTGGCCGATCCGAACAGCACGAGGTCGTTGCCCGGTTCGGAGATCCCGAACGCGAAGACCTCCCCCGCCATGGCGTCGGTCAGCACGAAGTCCGTCACCGACTCGCCGCGGGCATGCATGAGTCTGGCCACGCCCACCCAGACCTGGTGCATGTTCACCGAGAGCGCGGTGGCCGGTGCGGCGCCGGCCAACCGCATCTGCTCGTGCGCAAGGTCGGACAGCGTCAACCCGCCACCGCCGAAGGACTCCGGCACCAACGCGGTCAGGTATCCGGCCGCTCGCAGATCGGCCAAATCAGCGTCGGGGAAACGGTTCTCCTTGTCGTAGCCGGCGGCCCGGCCGCGGATCCACTCCAGCAGCTCGTCGTCGAGCACCTGCCGATGTCCCGTCATCGCCGTCCTCCGTGCTGCTCGTTGCCGGTGCGCCAGTGCGGCGGGCGCGCTCGCTCCCGCGGGTTGCGAGGATCAACTTCACCCCGACCCGGACGAATCGGGCCGCAAACCATGAAGTTGATCCTCGCGGGATGGGGGCGGGGTCATGGCACCCGATGGGTCCAGCCGTCGGTGCGGAACT
>DASSTH010000571.1:0-3437 GCA_035708025.1 Nakamurella sp.
ATGCCACCGCACGCCCCCGACCGGACGGGTCCACCGTGGCCCAGGCCGTCGCCGCGGTGCACGCCGCCGGGCGGTTGGTGATGGCCGACGTGGCCACCGTCGAGGAGGGGGTCGCCGCGGCCGCCGCCGGGTCCGACCTGATCTCCACCACGCTGGCCGGTTACCCGGGCCCGTCACCGATACCGGCCGGACCGGACCTGCAGCTGGTCGCCGACCTTCGCGCCGCGCTGCCGGGGGCCGCGATCACCGCGGAGGGCCGCTACCGCACGCCGGAGGAGGCGGCGGCCGCGATGCGGGCCGGCGCGGATGCGGTGATCGTCGGCACCGCGATCACCGACCCGGCCTGGATCACCGCCCGGTTCGCCGCCGCGCTGCGGCGGTATCCCGGCCACTGACGATCGCCAGGCACGCCGCGGGTGATCGTCGACTGCACCGTGCCGCTCGCCAGCTGCCCGAAATATGCGGATTCGGCGAGCGCGACGGTTCACTCGACGGGCCGCGGATGGCTACGTGCCGGAGCAGTGCGGGCCTGAGCTGACTACCCTGGCAGGGTGATCATCTGCGCCACCTGTGCCGTGGAGTACGACGAGCCCGCGCCCGGGGTCTGCCCGATCTGCGCCGACGAACGGCAGTGGGTGCCCGCGGACGGGCAGCGCTGGACCGACCTGCCGACACTGCGGGCCGCGGGCCAACGGTTGAGCTGGCAGGACCGGGAGCCGGGCCTGGTGGGCATCTCGACCGATCCCAGCGTGGGCATCGGTCAGACCGCCGAACTGGTCAGCACACCCGCCGGGTCGCTGCTGTGGGATCCGACCGGATACCTCGACGACGAGACGGTCGGCCGGATCCGGTCCCTGGGGCCGGTTCTCGCGGTCGCCGCGAGCCACCCGCACATGTTCGGCGTCCAGGTCGAGTGGGCCACCGCGCTGGATGCCCCGGTGCTGGTGTGCGAGGCGGATCGGGAGTGGCTGGGACGCACCGACGACCGCATCGAGTTCTGGTCCGGCCGGCGGTCGCTGACCGACGGGCTGACGCTGCATCAGGTGGGTGGGCACTTCGTCGGCAGCGCGGTCGCGCTATGGGCGGCCGGTGCCGGCGGCCGGGGCGTGCTGCTGACCGGCGACACCATCTTCCCCAACCCGGACCGGCGGTCGGTGGGCTTCCTGCGCAGCTATCCGAACAAGATCCCGCTGTCCGCCGGTGTGGTGGAACGGATTGCGAGCCAGCTGGGTGGCATGGCGTTCGACCGGATCATCGGCAACTTCGGCAACACCATCGACTCGGACGGCCACGCGGTGCTGCGCCGATCGGCCGACCGGCACATCGCCTGGGTGCGCGGGGATTACGACCACCTGACCTGACCGGCCGCGGCCGGCATGCCCAGGTCTAGCATCGGGCGGTACCGACTGCACCGGGAGGCCCGCATGAAGATCGGCCTGCACATCTCCGACTTCACCTATCCGGCCGGCCCGCCGAAGCTGCGCGACGACCTCATCCGCATCGTGCAAGCCGCCGAGGACAACGGTTTCGCCCGGATCAGCGTGATGGACCACCTGTGGCAGATCGGGACGCTCGGACCGCCCGAGCACGAGATGCTCGAGGCCTACACCACTCTGGGCTTCCTGGCCGCAAGGACATCGCGCGCGGAGCTGCTGGCCTGGGTGACCGCGGTGGTCTACCGCGAACCGGGGCTGCTGGCCAAGTGCGTCAGCACGCTGGACGTGCTGTCCGGTGGGCGGGCCTGGCTCGGCATCGGCGCGGCCTGGAACGAGGAGGAGTCGCGCGGGTTGGGACTGCCGTTCCCGCCCACCGCCGAGCGGTTCGAGCGGCTGGAGGAGGCGCTGCAGATCTGCCTGCAGATGTGGAGCGGTGACGACGGACCCTATCGCGGCCGGCACTACCAGCTGGAGCGCACGCTGGACCGGCCGCAGCCGCTGACCCGGCCGCACCCGCCGATCCTGATCGGCGGCGGCGGGGAACGCAAGACGCTGCGGCTGGTCGCGCGATATGCGCAGGCCTGCAACCTGTTCGACTCACCGGAGGTGCCCCGCAAGCTCGATGTGCTGCGGCAGCACTGCGAACGGGAGGGTCGCAACTACGACGAGATCGAGAAGACCGTGATGCTCCGGCTGAACCCCGGCAGGGACGGCGAGCACGTGGACGCGCTGATCCAGCGTGCCCGGGAACTTGCCGCGCTCGGCGTGTCCGAGATCCACGGCACGGTGCCGTACGTCTCGGAGATCACCCCGCTGCAACTGCTGGGTCAGCGGGTGCTACCGGCCATCGCCGACCTGTGACCGCCGCCTCCGGCGCCGGCCGCGGAACCGACACCACACAACCCGCAGAGCCTGGGACACCACGGATCTCGCGCGTCGCGGGCGGCCGTCCGGTCAACGTGCTGCTGATCGTCGCCGACGACCTCGGATACTCCGACCTGGGGTGCTACGGCGGGGAGATCGACACCCCGAACCTCGATGCGCTGGCCGCGGCGGGCGTCCGGCTCAGCCAGTTCCACACCACCGCGCGCTGCAGCCCGTCACGGGCTTCCCTGCTAACCGGCCTGCACCCGCACCAGACCGGCATCGGCATCCTGACCAATGACGACCGTCCACGGGGCTATCCCGGCAGCCTGAACGACCGCTGCCTGACCATGGCGGAGATCCTCGCGGCGGCCGGGTACCGCACCTCGCTGTCCGGCAAGTGGCACCTGGCCTCGGACACCACGGTTCCGAACGGATGCTGGCCGACCCGGCGCGGGTTCCAGCAGTTCTTCGGCACCCTGACCGGCTGTGGCAGCTACTTCGATCCAGGCACCCTGACCAGGAACGAGTCACCCGCGGAGGACGCCCGCGACCCGGGCTTCTACTACACCGACGCCATCACCGCCGATGCCGTGCGGTTCATCCGGTCGGCGGCGGGCAGCGGGGTTCCGTTCTTCGGCTACGTCGCCTACACCGCGCCGCACTGGCCGCTGCACGCCCGGGACGCGGACATCGCCCGGTTCCGCGGCCGGTTCGCTGCGGGCTGGGACGAACTGCGCGCCGCGCGGCTGCGCCGGATGGTGGCATCGGGTATCGCCGGATCCGACACCGGCCTGTCCGCCCGCGATCCGCGGGTGCCGGCCTGGGCGGACGAACCCGACCCGGAGTGGCAACAACGGCGGATGGAGGCCTACGCCGCACAGGTCTTCCGGATGGACGCCGGCGTCGGCGAACTGCTCCGCGCCCTGGACGAGACCGGTTGCGCGGACGACACTCTGGTGATCTTCCTGTCCGACAACGGGGCGTCCGACGAGACCTTGCCGAAGATCGACGAGGCCGGATTCCGCACCCGTACCGACATCTTCCGGTCGGTCACCCGCGACGGCCGGCCGGTACGGCTGGGCAACCGGCTGGACATCGTCCCCGGCGGCGAGGACACCTACGCCAGCTACGGCC
>DASSTH010000572.1:0-12230 GCA_035708025.1 Nakamurella sp.
AGCAGCAGCCAGCACCGCAGGCACAAGCCCAGCCGGAACCCGCGGCCCCGGCCGCCGAGGAGCGTCCCGAGCCGGGAACTTCGGCCGGCTCCGAGGCGGCCCGGCAGGCCGCGCCACCGCCGGCCCCGCGCAGCGCCGCGCCGGGCTGGCAGCCGCCGTCGCCGCAGGGGGCCGGGGTCTATGTCACCCCGGTGGTGCGCAAGCTGGCCGCCGATTCCGGTGTGGACCTGACGACCGTGACGGGCACCGGGGTCGGTGGGCGGATCCGCCGGGAGGACGTGCTCGCGGCCGCCGAACAGGCACGCAAGGCGGAGCAGGAACGTCAGGCGGCGCAGCAGGCGCCCGCGCAGCAGCCCGCAGCGGCCGCACCGTCCGGGGGCGCGCCCGCTCCGCGGCCGGACGCGGCGGTCACCGCGCTGATCGGCACCACGCAGAAGACCCCGCGGATCCGCCAGTCGATCGCCCGCAACATGCTCACCGCGCTGACCACGTCGGCGCAGCTGACCACCGTCATCGAGGTCGACGTCACCCGGGTGGCCACCCTGCGGCAGCGAGCCAAGGCGGCGTTCGAGTCCCGGGAGGGGGTCAAGCTGTCGTTCCTGCCGTTCTTCGTCAAGGCGGCGGTGGAGGCGGCCAAGGCCTACCCGGTCATCAACTCCTCGCTCTCGGAGGACCTGAAGGAGATCACCTACCACCCGACGGTCAACATGGGCATCGCCGTGGACACCCCGCGTGGCCTGATCGTGCCCGTGATCAAGAACGCCGACGACCTGAACATCGGCGGCATCGCCCGGCGCATCGCCGATCTGGCCGCCCGCACCCGGGACAACAAGATCGGCCCGGACGAGCTGTCCGGCGGCACCCTGACGCTGACCAACACCGGCTCGGTGGGCGCCCTGTTCGACACGGCGATCTTCACCCCGCCGCAGTCGGCGATCCTGATCACCGGCGCCGTGGTCAAGCGACCCGTCGTGGTGCCCGACGCCGAGGGCAACGACGTGATCGCGATCCGCTCGATGGCCTACCTCGCGCTGTCCTACGACCACCGCAACGTCGACGGAGCGGACGCCGCGCGGTACCTGGGCGCGATCAAGAAGCGCATCGAGGACGGCGACTTCGAGGCCGAACTGGGCCTGTAGCGCGGGCGGCCGGGACCTCGGTTCCGGTAGCCCGTGCCGGAACCGGCCGGGACCGAGAGGCGGACAACATGCGGATCGTGGCGGCCGGCACCGGTGGCTTCATCGGCGGGCACCTGGTGCCCGCGCTGCGGGCCGCCGGGCACACGGTGACCACCCTGGTCCGCCGCCCGCCGCGGGGCGATGACGAGGTGCCCTGGGACCCCGACGCCGGGCTGCTGCCCGCGGCGGCGCTGGACGGCGCGGACGCCGTGGTCAACCTGTGCGGGGCCGGCGCCGGGGACCGCTGGTGGACGCCGGCCCGCAAGCGGGTGCTGCGCAGCTCCCGGGTGAACCCCACCGGCCTGCTGGCCGCCGCCTGCGCCCGACGGGGCGTGCCGGCGCTGCTGAACGCGTCGGCGGTGGGCTACTACGGCCACCGCGGCGACGAGACCGTCACCGAGGCGGACGGCCCCGGCGACTCCTTCCTGGCCCGGCTGTGCGTGGACTGGGAGGCCGCCACCGCCCCGGCCGCCGAGGCCGGTGTCCGAGTGGTGACCCTGCGGACCGGGCTGGTGCTCGGCCCGGACGGCGGCATGCTGCCCCGCCTGGCGTTGCTGACCAGGATGCTGCTCGGCGGGCGGCTGGGCTCCGGACGGCAGTACTGGCCCTGGATCTCCATCGCCGACCAGGTCGCGGCCATCGGCTTCCTGTGCCGGGAACCGGTTCACGGGCCGGTCAACCTCACCGCCCCCCACCCCGTCACCAACGCCGAGTTCACCGCCGAACTGGGCCGCGTTGTGCACCGGCCCACACCCTGGGTGATCCCGTCACCGGCGTTGCATGCGGTGCTGGACGGCTTCGCCGAGGAGGTGGTGACGGGACAGCGGGCCGTGCCCGCGGCCCTGACCGCGGCCGGATTCACCTTCCTGCACCGCGACCTGGGCACTGCGCTGCGCGCCTGGGCGGGCTGACCGCGTCTCAGCCCGGTGGCGGAGCGTCCTGCACACCGCCGAACCGTCGGTGCCGGGCCGCGTAGATCTCGCAGGCCCGCCACAGATCCAGCCGGTCGAAGTCCGGGAACAGCGTGTCCAGGAACACCATCTCGGCGTACGCGGACTGCCAGATGAGGAAGTTGCTGGTGCGCTGCTCCCCCGACGAACGCAGGAACAGGTCGACGTCCGGCATCTCCGGCTCATCCAGGTAGCGGGCGAAGACCCGCTCGTCCACCCGCTCCGGATCGACCCGACCGGCCACCGCGTCGCGTGCGAGAGCCCTTGCCGCATCAGCGATCTCCGCACGCCCGCCGTAGTTGACGCACATCGTCAGGGTCAGCACGGAGTTGCTCGCGGTCAGCTCCTCGGCGATCTCCAGTTCGCGGATCACGCTGCGCCACAACCGGGGTCGCCGGCCGGCCCAGCGCACCCGCACCCCCATGGCGTTCATCTCGTCCCGGCGGCGCCGGATGACGTCCCGGTTGAAGCCCATCAGGAACCGCACCTCGTCCGGCGACCGCCGCCAGTTCTCGGTGGAGAACGCATACGCCGACAGGTGCCGGACACCCAGCTCGATCGCGCCGGACACCACGTCGAACAACGCTGCCTCGCCCCGCTTGTGCCCCTCCGTGCGGGGCAGCCCGCGGGCCTTGGCCCAGCGGCCGTTGCCGTCCATCACGATCGCCACGTGGTTCGGCACGGCCGCCGCCGGGATGGCCGGAGGCCGGGTGCCGCTCGGGTGCGGCGCCGGTGGCCGCGGCGCGGGTCCGGTCTGCCCCCGGCCCGTCACCGTGCGGCCCGGTCGGCGGGTGCCGCCGGAACGAGGTCCTGCCCGTCACCCGGGGCCGGGACCGCCTCCCGCTGCCCGGCCGAGGGCACCGTCCGGTCCACCAACGGCAAGGACCGCAACTCCCGCTCAAGGTGGTACTGCAGCAGCGCGGACACCAGGCCGGACGCCTCGCGGCGATGCATCGGGTCGGTGGCCGTGGCGGTGTCCCAGTCCCCCGACGACAGGGCGGCCATCAGGGTCAGCGTGGCCGGGGCGGGCCGGGCGAACCCCGCTCCCCGGCAGTCCGCGCACAGCACGCCGCCGGAGGGCACGTGGAACGCCGCGTGCGGGCCCGGTGCCGCGCATCGGGCACACTCGCGCAGGGCGGGTGCCCAGCCCGCCAGTGCCATGGCCCGCAGCAGGAACGCGTCCAGCACCAGGCCGGGCTCGCGGTACCGGATCGCCGGCTGTCCGGCCGTCCGTTCGGCCAGCGCCCGCAACGCGGACACCACCAGCAGGTACAGCCGCAGCGACGGCTCCCGCTCCTCCGCGGTGAGCCGCTCGGCGGTCTCCACGATCGCGGTGGCGGCGGTGTAGCGCGCATACTCGGCGGCGATCGCCGGACCGAAGGCGTCCAGCGTCTCCGCCTGCGTGACGATGTCCAGGTTCCGGCCAAGGTACAGCTGCAGGTCGACGTGGCTGAACGGCTCCAGCCGGCCGCCGAACCGGCTCTTGGTGCGGCGCACCCCCTTGGCCACCGCCCGGACCCGCCCGCTGCGGCGGGTCAACAGGGTGATGATGCGGTCGGCCTCGCCGAGCTTGGTCACCCGCAGCACGACCGCTGCGTCCCGGTACACGGCCACCGGCCCATCGTGCCATTGCCGGGTGGGCAGGCGGCGGCGACGGGGCCGCCGCACACCCCAACCGCGATCTCATCGCCCGAATCGGCCGTATTCCGGCGGTGCACTACTCTGGGTGGACCGCTGGGCCGGATCGGTGATCGCCGCACGGTCCCCGGACGCTGACCACTTCGACGATCTCCCGGTAGGTGAATCGATGACGGTGCCCGCAACGGTCCGCAAGGCGCTCCCGGATGACGCCCCGGCGTTCGCCGCCTGTCACCTGGCGTGCTGGCGCGAGGCGTACGAGCACCTGTGGGGACCGGAGCGGTTCGAAGAACTCGACGAGACGACGATGGCGGAGCGGCGTCGCCTGGAGATCGAGCAGGGCACCGCCGAGCACATGCTGGCCGAGCGGGACGGCGAGGTGATCGGGGTGGCGATCGCCGGTCCCTCCCGGGACGAGAACCCGCCGACGGAACTGGAGCTGTACGCGATCTACGTGCGTGCCGCGCACTATGGCACCGGGGTGTCCACCGCCCTGCTGGACGCGGTGATCGACGGGCGGCCGGCTTCGCTGTGGACGTACCGGGACAACCCCCGAGCGGCCGCCTTCTACGTCAACCACGGCTTCATCCCGGACGGCGCCGAGAAGAACGACGCGGCCGGGATCCTGGAGATCCGGATGGTGCGCAAGGACTCCTCCGCGGGGACCTGACGAACTCATCCGGGCCGTTGCCGGTGGATATCGCGGGGCGGCGGAACCGCCGGGCGCTGCCCACCGTCACAGTGTGGTGCCGGCAGTCGTATCAAACGGGCCAATTGGACGCTCCGGCTGGCATACGATGCCGACGGCACCGGGGGGCGACCGCCGCGTCGGCCCATTCCCACCGAACTTCTGGAGGACTCCCATGCGAGCCCGTACTGCCCTGATCTCGATCGCCTGCGTAGTGGGCCTGGCGCTGGCCGGCTGCTCCTCGAGCGTGGCCGGTAGCCCGCAACTGGCGGGCGGCGGCGGAGTCACCACCGGGGACAACGGGCAGGCCGGCGGGGACGTCACCACCAGCACACCCGCCGACGACGGATCGGACTCCGGACCGACCACCACGGACCAGGACGACTCGGACTCCGGGGACGGCGGGGACTCCAGCCTGCCGCCGGCCACCGACGACGACCAGTCGCTGCCGACCGGTGGCCTGCCGACCGGTGGCCTGCCTACGGACATGACCGGCATCCCGGGGATCAGCGACCAGTGCCTGGCGGTGGCCAACCTGTCGATGACCATCGGTTTCCTGCTGATCGCGCCCATGATGGGTAGCCAGCCGCTGACCCAGGAACAGGTGGACCAGGCATTCGCACAGATGGGCGACATCCCGCCGGACCTGCAGCAGCCGATGCAGGTGCTGCACGACGCGGCCGTACAGGCCATCGGCAAGCCGGTCGCGCAGGCCGCCGAGATCCTGGGCTCGGACAAGGTGAGCCAGGCCATGGACACGCTGTCGAAGTACCTGGACGACGCGTGCGGCGGCAGCTGATCGCATCCCGCGCGCTTCCGCTCCTGGCAGCACTGCTGCTGGCCGTCGGCGGTTGTTCGAGCTCGGCCCCCCGGCCGGGCCCGAGCGGCCCCGGCGGCCCGAGCGGTTCCACGGCGGCCCCCGGCTCGGCGAACCAGACCGGCCCGGCCAGCACGCCCGGGTCCGACGGTGGCCCGGCCGGGGGAACCACGGCCACCTCCACCCCTCCCGGGCCCGGTGGCACCACATCCGCGGACGGCTCGTTGTCCGGGCTGACCGCCGAATGCACCGCCGTGATCGACGCCCAGGTGGCCATCAATCAGCTGTTCGGCAGGCCGGTCGGCGGCGGGCGCCCGCTCACCGCTGCCCAGGTGGCCACGGTGTTCGACCCGATCGGCCTGGACATCCCGTCATCGCTGTCCGACGACATCCGCACGTTGCACCAGGCCGCCTCCAGGGCGGTGGGCAAGTCCGACGTCGCGGTGGCCACCATCCTGGCCGAGCAGCCTGTGGTGGACGCGATGGCGAAGCTGTCCGGCTACATCAAGGGCTGCAGCCCGGCCACCAGCTGATCGGCACCCGGGCGGCGCACCGGGTCAGGCGCTCTTCTCCCGCGGGGTGCGCTTGGGGGTTCGCGGGACGATCGTCGGGTAGACGTTCTCCCGGACGGTCTGCGCCGTCACCACCACCCGTTCCACGTCGTCCCGGCCCGGCACCTCGTACATGGCGGGCAGCAGCACCTCTTCCATGATCGCCCGCAGCCCGCGGGCGCCGGTGCCGCGCAGGATCGCCTCGTCGGCGATCGCCTCCAGGGCGGCGGGCTCGAACTCCAGCTTGACCCCGTCCATGTCGAACAGCCGCTGGTACTGCTTGGACAGCGCGTCGCGCGGCTCGGTCAGGATCGCGACCAGGGAATCCTTGTCCAGGTGGGTGACGGCCGCGACCACCGGCAGCCGGCCGATGAACTCGGGGATCAGGCCGAACTTGATCAGGTCCTCCGGCATGACGTCGGAGAAGATGTCGCTGGCGTCGATGTCGTACTTGCTGCGCACCTCTGCGCCGAAGCCGAGGCCGCGCTTGCCGACCCGCTCGCCGACGATCTTCTCCAGGCCGGCGAACGCGCCGGCGACGATGAACAGCACGTTCGTGGTGTCGATCTGGATGAATTCCTGGTGCGGGTGCTTGCGCCCGCCCTGCGGCGGCACCGACGCGCTGGTGCCCTCCAGGATCTTCAGCAGGGCCTGCTGCACGCCCTCGCCGGAGACGTCCCGGGTGATCGACGGGTTCTCCGACTTGCGGGCGATCTTGTCGACCTCGTCGATGTAGATGATGCCGGTCTCGGCGCGCTTGACGTCGTAGTCGGCGGCCTGGATCAGCTTGAGCAGGATGTTCTCGACGTCCTCGCCGACGTAGCCGGCCTCGGTCAGCGCGGTCGCGTCGGCGATGGCGAACGGGACGTTGAGCATCTTGGCCAGCGTCTGCGCCAGGTAGGTCTTGCCGCAGCCGGTCGGGCCGAGCAGCAAGATGTTCGACTTGGCCAGCTCGACCGGCTCCGGACCGCGGTCCGGCCCGGCCTGGATCCGCTTGTAGTGGTTGTACACCGCCACCGACAGCGCCTTCTTGGCGGTGTCCTGGCCGATCACGTACTGATCGAGGTACTCGCGGATCGCCGTCGGCTTGGGCAGCTCGTCCAGCTTGACCTCACCGGTCTCGGCGAGCTCCTCCTCGATGATCTCGTTGCACAGCTCGATGCACTCGTCGCAGATGTACACCCCGGGGCCAGCGATCAGCTTGCGCACCTGCTTCTGGCTCTTGCCGCAGAACGAGCACTTGAGCAGATCGCCCCCGTCGCCGATGCGTGCCATAGCGCCTCTCGCTCGTCGCAGTGGATCCGGCCGGTCGGCCTTCCCCGTGTGTGTGCCGCCGTCGGCGTGATCGCCGATCCGCCACGACCGCCCGAGTGGTGAAGCGGCCCCGTGCACCCAGACGCTACCGGGTCGGTGGGAACCTGGCGGCTGATTTCCGCCCGCCAGTCCCGCGCCGGCACCCTGGCGACGCCGACGGGCACTGCCGTGCCCGTCCCGACCCAGGGTAGCCGCACCCGAGGTGTCGCGGGCGGTGATCCGTCGGCGTGCCCCGCCGGGCCCGGCCGGCCGGGGCTACTCCGTCAGCTTGCGGTAGGTCAGCACCTCGTCCACCAGCCCGTAGGCCTTGGCCTCCTCCGCGGTGAGGATCTTGTCCCGGTCCACGTCCACCCGGATCTGCTCGGGCGTCTTGTTGGAGTGCCGGGCCAGGATCTCCTCCATCGCGGCGCGCATCCGCTGGATCTCGGCGGCCTGGATGGCGAGGTCGGACACCTGGCCGTAGGCGCCCTCCATGGCGGGCTGGTGGATCAGGATCCGCGAGTTCGGCAGCGCCAGTCGGCGGCCCGGAGTACCGGCGGCCAGCAGCACGGCCGCCGCGGAGGCCGCCTGCCCCAGGCAGACGGTCTGGATGTGCGGACGGACGAACTGCATGGTGTCGTAGATCGCCGTCATCGAGGTGAACGATCCGCCCGGCGAGTTGATGTACATGGTGATCTCGCGGTCCGGATCGGAGGACTCCAGCGTCAGCAGCTGGGCCATCACGTCGTTGGCGGACGCGTCGTCGATCTGCACCCCGAGGAAGATGATGCGCTCCTCGAACAGCTTGTTGTACGGGTTGGACTCCTTCACCCCGTAGCTGGTGCGCTCGACGAACGAGGGCAGGACGTATCGGGCCTGCGGCAGGTTCAACGCGTTGCCGTGCGCATACCCGGCCGGGCCGGAGGACATCGTGGTCATGGTGTGGTTCGCTCCGCTCACTTGCTCGCCGACGTGCCGGATGAGGCCGCGGCCCGGCTGATCACCTTGTCGATGAAGCCGTACTCCAGGGCCTCCTGCGCGGTGAACCACCGGTCCCGGTCGGAGTCGGCGATGATCCGGTCGACCGGCTGCCCGGTGTGCTGGGCGATCAGTTCGGCCATCTCCTGCTTGGACTGGTTGAGCATGTCCGCCTGGATGGCGATGTCCGCCGCGGTGCCCCCCACCCCGGCACTGGGCTGGTGCATCAGGATCCTGGCGTGCGGCAGCGCGGCGCGCTTGCCCTTGGCCCCCGCGGTCAGCAGGAACTGGCCCATGGAGGCGGCCAGGCCCATCGCCGTGGTCGCGACGTCCGGCTCGATCAACATCATCGTGTCGTAGATCGCCATGCCGGCGGTGACGCTGCCACCCGGCGAGTTGATGTACAGGGTGATGTCCTTCTCGGCGTCCTCGGCCGCGAGCAGCAGCAACTGCGCGGTGATCTCGTTCGCGTTGGAGTCCTTGACCTCCGAGCCGAGAATGATGATCCGCTCGCGGAGCAGCCGCTCGGACACCGAGTCGGACAGCGTCATTCCCGGCGTGCCTCGCATCACCGCGGGAAGGATCTCCGGCGCGGCCTGCTCGACGGCCGCCAACGGGTGGGCCTTGTTCACGTCATCTCCTTGACTGGGCTCGTGACGTCCAGCGGACACTCACGTCACATCCGACCCTAACGACGGGGATCGACCGACCCATGCCCGGATACGCCGGTGTTCGCTGTCGGCGTGAGGCGCCGGGAGCGGGTCGGTCAGGACCCGGCCGGCGCGGTGTGCTGCTCGCTGCCGTCGGCGGACTCACCGGCGGTGACGGAGTCGGCATCCGCGGACGCTTCATCGGCGACGGAGTCCGCCTCCGCGGGGCCCTCGTCGGTGACGGAATCCGTCCCGGATTCTTCCGAGTCCCCCGCGGGCTGCTCGGCGGTTCCGGCGTCCGGCGCGACCTCGTCACCGTCGTCCGGCTCCACGCCGAACAGCGCGGCCACGTCCAGCACGGTGCCGGACTCGTCCCGCACGGTGGCCTGCTGCACGGCGGCCATCAACGCCTTGCCCCGACGCACCTCGGCGAACACCGCGCCGAGCTGCCCGGCCTCCTGCAGCCGGCGGAGGTATTCGTCCGGGCCAACCCCGAACCGCTGCGCGTTGTACATCAGCCGCTCGGTGAACTCCTCCTGGCTGACCGTGACACCGGTCGCGTCGGCGAGCGCGTCCAGCAACAGTTGGGTGCGCACCGCCTCCTCGGCCGAGGTCCGGATGTCCGCGTCCAGTTCCTCGCGGGTCTGCCCGATGCTCTCCAGGTGCGCCGCCAGCGCCTGCTCGTCGTGGTCGAAGGTGTGCACCGCCTCGTGCTGGCGGGCGGCCACCTCGGACTGCACGATGCCTTCGGGCACCGGGATCTCGGTCATGCCCAGCAATGCCTCGAGGACCTTGTCGCGGGCGTCCGCCCCCTGGGACAGGTTCTTGACCCGGCGAATCTTCTCCGCCAGGTCCGCGCGCAGCTCCTCGACCGTGTCGAATTCGCTGGCCAGCTGGGCGAAGTCGTCGTCGATCTCGGGCAGCTCGCGCTCCGACACCGCCGTCACGGTGGCGGTGATCTGGGCCTCTTCCCCGCTGTGCTCGCCGGCCAGCAGCGTGCTGGAGAAGGTCGCCGACTCTCCGGCTGACAGCCCGGTGATGGCCTCGTCGATGCCCTCGACCAGTTCGCCGCTGCCCACCCGGTAGCTCAGGCCGTCGGCGGTGGCATCGGGCAACTCCGTGCCGTCGATGGCGGCGCGCAGGTCCAGCGTCACGAGGTCCCCATCGGCGGCCGGACGGTCCACGGCGGTGGTGCTGGCGAAGCGCTCGCGCAGCGCCTGCACCTGCTCGTCGATCTCTTCCTCGGTGACCTGCACGTCGTCGACGGTGACGCTGACCTCGCCCACCGCCGGCAGGGCGATGTCCGGCCGGACGTCCACCTCGGCGGTGAACTCGACGACGTCGCCGTCCTCGATCTTGCTGATCTCGATGTCCGGCTGGCCCAGCACCGCCAGCTGTTCGGCGGTCACGGCCTCGCCGTACTTGGCCGGCACCGCCTCGTTGACCACCTCGGTCAGGATGGTGCCGCGGCCCAGCCGCGCGTCCAAGATGCGAGCCGGCACCTTGCCCGGCCGGAACCCGGGGATCCGGACCTGCCCGGCGAGCGTCCGGTACGCCTTGTCGAAGTGCGGCTTCAGTTCGTCGAACCCGACCTCGACGGTGAGCTTGACCCTGGTCGGGTTCAGGTGCTCAACGGTGCTCTTCACGTGCGGAACTCTCCTCGCCGGGTCGATGATTGCGCCCGCCGCAAACTGCTGCGTCACCGCACGTGGGGCGGCACGGGGCGTTTTCCGATTCTAGGTGACCGGCGCGGGTCGCCGAGCCGGAGCGTCCCGGGGGCAGGGCGCCGGCGCCGTCACCGACCGGCGGCCCGGGCGGCAGGTAACGGTGCGCTACCATTGCGGCCCCGCTACGTCACGGACGGCCACGCGGGACCCTCGATTCCGTCAGGAGGACGACCGACGGCTGCCCTGGCCCGGCTCATCGCGCCCCTGCTCGCGGCAACCCTGGTGACGGGGATGCCGCTACCGACGACCACAGCCAGCACGGCCGATGCAGTCACCACGGTCCGCATGGCCAGGGCGGTCGATGCGGTCGGATCCGGCGCCCGGCCGGCCGGCGTCGTCGCCGCGGTCACCTCGGACCATCGGGCGAGCGTCGTCGCCGCGGCCGCTCGCCGGCCGTCCTCGGCGGTCCAGGTGGCCGCCTCGCATGCCGCCGGCGAAGGGGTCACGGACTACCTGAGCGTCGTCGACCGGTCCACCGGGGCGGTGCTGGCCGAGACGGCGAACGCCGGCCAGCAGGTCGCCTCCGAGTCGATCATGAAACTGTTCCTGGCGACGTACTACCTGCTGTTGTACGGCGGCTACACGCACACGCCGGCCGATGTCCGCGACCGGCTCAGCTACATGCTGCGGTACTCCGACGACGCCACCGCCTCCGCGCTGTTCACCAGCAGCGCGATCCCCACCGTGGCCGCCCGGTACGGCCTGACGGCCACCACCAACGCCACCGACCGGCCGGGTCATTGGGGCGCGGCCCGGATCACCGCGCACGACATGACCCGGTTCCTCTACCGGGCCTCCCGCGACGCGGAGGTGGGGCCATGGTTGCTGCCGGTGATGGCGGCCACCGCGCCGCACGGATCCGACGGCTTCGACCAGGACTACGGGTTGAACGCGCTGACCGGGACGCACGGCTCCAAGCAGGGCTGGGGCATCGACAGCTTCTGGACCGCCCAGCATTCCGCCATTCATTCGGTCGGATACACCGACAAGTACTTCGTCGCGGTGCTCCAGCTGTCCACCAGCTATCCCGACCCGGCGCGGGACACCGCCACGTTCAGCGCCAAGACCATCCAGGCCGCCGTCCCCGGCCCCCCGCCGGACGGCACCTTCGTCCGCCGCAAGGGCAGCGCCGCCGTCTACCGGCTGGTGGGCGGAGCCCCGGTGTATGTGTCCAGCTGGGCGCCGTTCGGCGGCTCGCAGCCGGTCCGGACGCTGACCCCCGCCACCTGGGACATGCTGCGGCAGGTTCCGGCCGACGGGACCTTCATCCGGGCCGGGGGCTCCACCTACCGGATCGCCGGCGGCGCACCGCTGCGGGTGTCCTCGTGGGCCACCGTGGGCGGCTACCGGCCCGCCACCGTGATCGATCCGGCCGCCGTCAGCCACGCCGGACGCACCGGGGTGTGGAGCCACCTCCGCCAGATGCCGGCCGACGGGACGTTCATCTCGGCCGGCGGACCGGTGTACCGGGTGGTCGGCGGCGCACCGGTCTACGTCTCATCCTGGGCCGCGGTCGGTGGGCACCAGCACCCGACAGTCGTGGACCCGGCCGCGGTCAACTTGGCGGGCCACGGCGGGGTCTGGGATCACCTGCGCCAGCAGCCGGCCGACGGCACGTTCATCCGGGCCGGCGGCTCCACCTACCGGATCGCCGGCGGCGCACCGCTGCGGGTGTCCTCGTGGGCCACCGTGGGCGGCTACCGGCCCGCCACCGTGATCGATCCGGCCGCCGTCAGCCACGCCGGACGCACCGGGGTGTG
>DASSTH010000573.1:0-15388 GCA_035708025.1 Nakamurella sp.
GAGTTCAACTCCTTCGTCACCGAGCTGTGCGAGGCGGCCGGTTTCCGGCCCTCCCGGGTGCACGGCAGCGTGCAGAGCGTCCGGGCGGCGGCCGATCTCGTCGCCCAGCGGGTCGGGGTGGCGCTGGTGCCGCAGTCCTGCGACGTGGTGATGCCGGGGGTGCACTGGCTGCCGCTGGAACCCGAGAGCCGTTACCCCTGGTCCCTGCTATGGCGCGACGGTGACGACTCGTGGCCGGTCCGCGTGGTACGCGAATCGGCGCGCGCGCTGTCCCGCAAGCTGGGCTGGATGGCCGGCGACCGGCCGTCCGGCTGACCGGCCCGGCCCGGACCTCCCTGCCTGCGCGGCGTTGCCGGTGCAACCCCACCACCGGTGATCTCCGTCCGTGCAGTGCGGCGGCGCGCGACGCGACCCGGCCTCAGGGAGGCGGACATGGCAGGACGATCCACCAACCCGGTGCTCCGGCACCGGCGGCTCGCTCTCGGCGCGGCCGCCTTGGTGTTGGCCGTCGCGGTGGGCGCGATCGTGGTCGGCGGCAGCCCGTCGCCCACCGGTCAGGCCGACCCCTCGACGCGCGGTTCCACCGGTACCGGTGGGACCCCCACGGACGGTCCCGGATCGGTCGTCACCGGCAAGCCGTATCCGCGACCGCCCTCGGTGCTGATGGCCGGATTCTCCATCCGCGCCGGGACCCCACCGGCGCACGCCGCACCCGGAACCAGGGTGGTGTCCGGGAAGCCGCTGCCGCCGAACGCCATCGCCCAGATCCTGGATCGGCTGCCGGCCTGGTCGGGAGCCGCCGGGCTGGCCACCGACTACCGGTGGCCCGCACAGTCGCTGACCAAGCCGCCCGCCGGCACCACGGTCCACCAGACCTTCCCCGGTCCCGGCGACAGCCAGAACCCACCGACCACGCCGCCGCCCACCCCCACCGGCCCGCTGCACGTGCTGCGCATGCAGCCCCAAGGGGACGTCGCGGTGGCACCGTTCGTCAGCATCACCTTCGACCAGCCGATGGTGCCGGTGAGCACCGTGGGCCAGCAGTCGGCCGCCGCGGTGCCCGCGCGGATCAGCCCTGCCGTTCCCGGTCACTGGGACTGGATCGGCACCAGCACCCTGCGGTTCACCGCGGAATCGACCGAGGTGGACCGGCTGCCGATGGCCACCCGGTTCACCGTCACGGTCCCGGCCGGCACCACGTCACAGACGGGTGGTCGGCTGGCCGCCACCGCCACAGCCACGTTCAGCACCCCGCCGCCCGCCGTGCAGTCCTTCACACCGGGTCCGGACTCGCCGGTCGGGCTGCACCCGGTGGCCGTGGCGGTGTTCGACCAGCGGGTGGACACCGCGTCGGTGCTGCAGCACCTGACGGTCACCGCGGGCGGGACGCCCTGGCCGGTGCGGGCAGCCACTCCAAAGGAGATCGCCGCCGACCGGCTCGCCGCCGCAGCCATGAGTGCCGCCCCGGACGGTCGCGCCGTCGCCTTCCGGCCCGAGCGGGACTTCCCGGCCGCCACCGACATCGTGGTCACCGTCGGGTCCGGAACCCCGTCCGCGGAGGGCCCGCTGCGCAGCCCCCAGGACAACCAACACCGCTTCTCCACCTACCCACCGATGCAGTTACAGGGCGGGGGCTGCGGCGCATCCGACTGCCAGCCGGGGGGACCGATCCTGCTGAGGTTCAGCAATCCCGTCGATGCCGACGCGTTCGACCCGGCGTCCGTCTCCGTCACTCCCGCGATCCCGGGCGGCGCCTCGATCACCGCCGGCGGGGACGAGATCATCATTGCCGGAGCCACCCAGCCGATGACGAGGTACCACGTGGTGGTGGCGGCCGGCCTGAAGGACACCTTCGGCCAGACGCTGGCCGAGGATGCCGAGCTCACCGCGTCGTTCGGCCACGCGAATACCGCGCTCTACCCGTTTCCCACGCCGGTCACCACTCTGGACCCGCTCGCGTCCACCCCGACCGTCACCGTCACCACCGTCAACCAGAAGCGTTTCCGGGAACGGGTCTTCGCCGTCGACCTGACCGACTGGGAGACCTACCGCGGCTGGTACGCCGGCCTGCTGTCCGACCGCTACACCCCGGGGACCGACCTGCACGTCCCGGCGTGGCCGGTGCTGGTGGACCGCACCGTCGCCGTCGACCGGGGCGACGATCGGCTGGTAGCCACGGCACTGGACCTGGCTCCGCAACTGACCGACGGCCGCAGCCAGGTCGTGGTGCTGATCGAGCCCATCGATCCGGCGCCCCGGGACCAGGAGTGGCAGAACCGGCCGACCGTCACCTGGGCGCAGTCCACCACGCTGGCCGTGGACGCCGTCGCCGACCGGACCACGGTGCATGCCTGGGTGACCGACCTGCGCACCGGCGCACCCGTGCCCGGCGTCACCGTGCGGATGCTGGACGGCTCCGGGGATCCCGTGCAGCCGGGCACCGTCACCGACGCACAGGGTCTGGGCACACTGAAGCTCACCGCGTCCGGCGGGTACGCGCTGCTGGCCGGAAACGGTGACCAGACCGCATTGCTACCCGCCGACATGTGGGGCAGCGCCTGGCGGAGCCAACCCCAGCACGACCGGTTGCTGTGGTACGTGACGGACGACCGGCAGACCTACCGGCCCGGAGAGACGGTGTCGGTCAAGGGCTGGGTGCGCCGGCAGGCCGACGACACCACGCTGGCCCTCAGCACTCCGGCCGCCGGGACCGTCTACTGGACCGCCACCGACAACTACGGCAGCAAGTTGGGCAGCGGCCAGGCCGGCATCGACAGCGCCGGGGGCTTCGACCTCGCCCTGTCCATCCCGGCGGGCGCCCACCTCGGCGTCGCCTTCCTGCATCTGCAGACCTCCGGTGGCGACACCGACTACAGCAACGGCAACGACCACCCGTTCACCATCGCCGACTTCCGCACACCGGCGTTCGAGGTGCAGACCCACAGTGGCACCGGAGATCCCGCGGTCCGCGGCAGCGATCTGCCGGTGCAGGTCGACGCCGGCTACTACGCGGGCGGGCCGGTCGGGGATGCGCCGGTGGCCTGGCAGGTGCAGACCGCCAAGGCCAGCTACTCCCCGCCGGGGTGGAGCGACTACACCTTCGGCGTCTGGGTCCCGTGGTGGTACGACGGCCCGGTCGCCGGTGGCGGCATGGCCAGCGGCCCGGCACCCTGCTGCGGGCCCCGGCCGGGCGGCGGCAGCGACAGCACCGTGCAGACGTTCAACGGCACCACCGACGGCAACGGCTCGGATTACCTGGACGTGCAGGTCGGCGATCTGGGTGGGGACACCGACGGTCTCCCGGTGACGGTCGTCGCGCAGGCCACCGTCACCGACGTCAATCGCCAGCAGATCGCCGACACCGCCGACATTCTCGTACACCCCGCGGACTACTACGTGGGCCTGGCCAGCAACGCCACCTTCATCAAGCAGGGACAGCAGCTGACCGTGCAGGCCATCGTCACCGGCATCGACGGCACCGCAGCCGCGGGCCGGCCGGTCACCGTGACGGCCGGGCGGGTCACCGACCAATGGTCGGCCGGCAGCACCGGGCAGACCGTGGCCGACCCCAAGACCTGTTCCGTCACGTCCCAGGCCACCCCGGTCAGCTGTACCTTCACCCCGGCGCTGGGCGGGCAGTACCGGATCACCGCCATCGTCACCGACGAACAGGGCCGGACCAGCCGCACCGAACTGACCCGTTGGGTGGCGGGGCCGGACGGATCGGTGGCCACCACGGTCCAGCAACAGAGCCTCACCGTGGTGCCCGACCGCAAGGTCTACCAGCCGGGACAGTCGGCCAGACTGCTGGTGGCGTCGCCGATCACCACCGGGACCGGCCTGGTGACCGTGACGCACAACGGCATCGTGTCCACCCAGACCTTCCCCGTCGCCGACGGATCCGCGGTGGTGAGCATCCCGCTCTCCGAGGACAGCATGCCCGGTGTCACCGCCGTCATCGAAGTCGTCGGCACCGTTCCCCGCTCCGGCGATCCGGCTGGTGGCGAGGGACGCAGGGTCGCGTACGCCGCCGGCCAGATCGACCTGGCGGTGTCCACCGCCAGCCGCTCGTTGACCGTCGACGTGTCACCCCGCGACAGCACTGTGAAGCCGGGTGGCAGCACCACTGTCGACGTGACGGTGACCGACCCGGCCGGACAGCCCGTGCCGGGCAGCCAGTTCGAGATCGTGGTGGTGGACGAGGCGGTGCTGGCGCTGTCCGGCTACCAGCTGCCCGACCCGCTCGCCGCGTTCTACCCGGACAACCAGCCGAACTGGGTGCAGGCCGTGTACGGGCGCGCCACCGTGATGCTCGGCGCCACGCCCGCCGGCGCAGGCGGCGAAGAGAAGGGTGCGGCCTCCAGCGCCGCGGCCGGGCCCGCCGCCGGCGCGAGCGGGTCGTCGGCCGGCGCGGCCGACAGCGCCGCAGGCGCGCCCGCGGCCCCGGTCCCGGGCAGCCGCGAGATGGCCGGCGGTGCGGTCAAACAGCCGGCCACGACGCCCATCCAGCAGCGCTCGGACTTCAGCGCGCTGGCGCTGTTCCGGCCCACCGTCACCACCGGTGCCGACGGCACCGCGTCGATCCCGGTCACCCTGCCGGACAACCTCACCCGATACCGGGTGATGGTGGTCGCGGTGGCCGGCGACACCCGGTTCGGCACCGGTGAATCCACCATCACCGCTGGTCTGCCGCTGACCGTCCGCCCGACCCCGCCGCGCTTCCTGAACTTCGGCGACCGTGCGGAACTACCGGTGATCGTGCAGAACCGCACCGGATCGGAGCTGACCGCCGACGTGGTCTTGCAGGCCGCCAACCTCACGGTGGCCGGTGCGACCGCGGGGACCACCGGCAAGCGCATCACAGTGCCCGCCAACAGCCGGGTGGAGGTGCGCTTCGACGTCGCGGCGGACCGGGCCGGCACCGCCCGGTTCCGGGTCGCGGTGGTCGGCGGGGACGATGCCGATGCCGCACAGCAGCAGATCCCGGTCTACACACCGTCGACCTCCGAGACGTTCGCCACCTACGGCAGTATCGAGGGCGGCTCGGTGATCAGCCAGCAGCTCAGCAAGCCGGACGGGGTGATCCCGGCTTTCGGCGGACTGCAGATCAGCACCTCGTCCACCGCACTGGCGCAGCTGACCGACGCGGTGCACTTCGTGGCCGACTACGACTACCGCAGCTCGGACGCGCTGGCCTGCCAGGTCATGGCCATCTCGTCGCTGGGCGATGTGCTGCAGGCATTCTCGGCTCCCGGGTTGCAGTCGCCGGCCCAGTTGAAGTCCCTGGTGGCCACCGACCTGCGCGCGCTGGCGGCGATGCAGAACGAGGACGGCGGTTTCCCCTACTGGCAGCGGGGGGACAAGTCCGATCCGTTCAACTCCGTGCAGGTGGTGCAGTCCCTGCTGATCGCCGAGAAGTACGGGTACGGGTCGTCCCAGGAGGCGGTGACGCGAGCGCTGCCCTACCTGCGGGACATCGACGCCAAGCTGCCAGCCGGGGTGTCGGTTCAGACCCGGCAGGTGATGAACGCCTACGCGCTGGCGGTGCGCGCGCTGGCCGGCGATTCCGGTGTGACGTCGGCGGCGGACCGCATGGTCACCGGTGACGAAGCCACGCTGCCGATGGACGCCGTCGCCTGGCTGCTGCCGCTGGTGTCCGCGCCGCAGCGCCAGACCCTGCTCACCCGGGTGCGCAACGCGGCGGTGGACAACGCCGGTTCGGCGACCTTCACCACGGCGGTGACGGATGACACGTGGACCACCCTGCAGTCCGACGCGCGCACCGACGCGCTGATCCTGGACGCACTGCTGTCGGTGGACCCGCAGTCTGACCTGATCACCAAGGTGGTCAACGGGCTGATGGGGCTGCAACGCGGCGGACGGTGGGACAACATGCAGGCCAACGGCTTCACTCTGGTGGCGCTGCGGCACTACTACGACGTCTACGAGTCGGCCACTCCGGACCTGGTGGCCGCCGTGTGGCTCGGCGACCGGTTCGCCGGGCAGCACCAGTACTCCGGGCACACCACCGAACAGACCGCCATGAGCATCCCGACCGCCGAACTGCTCAAGCAGGGCGACACCGCCATCACCGTGGCGGACAACGGATCCGGCCGGCTGTACTACCGGATCGGGCTGACCACCGCGCCGGCCAGCCTGTCCGTGCCCGCGCTGGATCGCGGCTTCGTGGTGGCCCGCAGCTACCGGGGAGCGGACGACCCCTTCGACGTCACGCAAGACTCCTCCGGCGTCTGGCACATCAAGGCGGGTGCGCGGGTGCGCGTCACCGTGACCCTGGTGTCGCGCAGCGCCCAGAGCCACGTCGCACTGACCGACCCGCTGCCGGCCGGGTTGGAGCCGCTCAACCCCGAACTGGCCACCACGCCGAAGGACCTGGCCGGCCGCGAGGGGGCCGACGACGGCGCCCGCCCGCTGATGTGGTCACCCACCTGGTACGACCACCAGGATCTGCGCGACGACCGGGCGGAGGCCTTCGCGGGTTGGCTGCAGGGCGGCGTGTACACCTACAGCTACCTGGCCAGCGCCACCACGCCGGGCACGTTCGTGGTGCCGCCGGCCACCGCGAAGCAGATCTACGCGCCGGAGACCTTCGGCCGAACCGCCACCGCCACCGTGGTGGTGCAGGGCTAGGGGGCGTGGTCGGGTGAGGCGTCGGCGAGCGCGTCGACCTCCACCAGGAAGCCGGGATGGACCAACCCGGCGACCAACACCAGCGAACTCGCCGGAGGTCGTTCCGGGTCGATGTGGCGATCCCGGACCCGGCGGTAGGCATCCAGGTCGTTGCGGTCAGTCAGGAAGACGGTCAGCTTGACCAGGCGGTCCAGCCCGGACCCGGCGGCCGCCAGGGCCGTCGCCATGTTCCGGAACACCTGCTCGGTCTGCCGGGCGGCATCGCCGGGTCCGACCAGGTTGCCGCCCTGATCCAGTGCCACTTGACCGGACACCGCTACCAGTCGGCCCTCATGGACCACGACGTGACTGTACCCGTTGACCGGTGGCAGGCCGCTCGGGCGGACCTGATGCTGCTTCATGACAACCACCCTTCCGCAGAAAGGCATCGTTCTCAAACGCGGTTGACGCACCCTTACGGTGAGGGGGATGACTGCCAGCAGATCGAGCAGCGACCGCGACCGGCCGACCGAAACCCCGTTCGGTCACGATTCGACCGCCGCCGATGTGATTGCGGGCATCGACCTGGCCGGGCGCCGGGCCATCGTCACCGGGGGAGCGTCCGGGATCGGGACCGAGACCGCCCGCGCCCTGGCCGCCGCGGGCGCCGCCGTCACCCTCGCTGTTCGGGACCGCGACGCCGGCGAGCGGGTCGCCGCCGAGCTGCGCTCGACCACCGGCGCCGCCGTCACCGTCGCGACGGTTGACCTGGCGGACCTGGCAAGCGTGCGCTCCTTCGCGGCGGCGTGGGACACACCGCTGGACATCCTGGTCAACAACGCCGGCGTGATGGCGATTCAGAATTTGACGCTGACCGGGCACGGCCACGAGATGCAGTTCGCCACCAACCACCTCGGCCACTTCACGCTCGCACTCGCTCTGCACGACGCGCTGGCGGCCGCCGCCGGAGCCCGAATCGTCTCGGTGAGCTCCAGCGGCCATCTGCTGTCCCCGGTCGTCTTCGACGACCTGCACTACCGGTTTCGCTCCTACGACCCGTTCGGCGCCTACGGCCAGTCCAAGACCGCCAACGTGCTTTTCGCAGTCGAGGCATCCCGGCGGTGGGCCATCGATGGCATCATCGCGAATGCGGTGCACCCCGGCGGGATCGCGACGGGACTGCAGCGCCACGTCGGTGGCGAGCAGTACATGCGCCGGGCGGCCGAGCGGTTCCGACAGGCGGGCAGTCGGCTGAAGACACCCGCGCAAGGCGCAGCCACGTCCGTGCTGGTGGCCACATCTCCGCACCTGGACGGAATCGGCGGCCGCTACTTCGAGGATTGCAATCCGGCGCCGGTGATCCAGCGCAGAGGCGACGCCGGCCTCGGTGGCGTCGCCTGCTACGCCCTGGATGAGGACAATGCGGCACGCCTGTGGGATGTCTCGCTGGACCTGATCGGCTGAGCGCGGCCCGCACTGCCGGCCGCTGCCGAGCGTTCATGGACACGCGTGGTGACATATCCCTGCCCCACGACACGATCGTGCGCCGACGTCCGGACGGTCGGATCGCGCTACCGCGACAGGGCGTCTTCGATGAACGCGCCGGTCAGTTCGGCGATGCGGCTGCGGGCGGCATCCGTTAGGTCACGCAGCGGTCCCTGCCCGGTCAGCACCGCAAGCCCGTGCACTGTGGACCAGATCGGGTACTCGATGCCCGGACGGCGCCGCCCGTCGAGCACGCCCGCCTCGACCAACTCATCGAGCACCTCACGGAGCTGGTCCAGGGGCAGCCGGTCCGCCCCCGGCTCGCCGTCACCTGCGTCATATGCATGCCGGTGGGGCAGCGCGAAGGCGGTCAGGAAGAGCCCCGGCTCGGCGCGGGAGAATTCCACATAGGCCCGGCCGATCGCACGAAGCCGCCGGCGGGCGGCCTCCGGCTCGCCGTACCGGCCACGCACCCGGCGCACGTTCGCCGCCATGCGGGTGGCGAGCTCGCGCATCGCCTCTGCGCAGACGGCGGCGAGAAGCTCTTCGCGGTCGGCGAAATGCCGGTACGCAGCGTTGGGCACCACGCCGACCGACCGCGCCACCTCGCGGAGTACCACGGCGTCCGGCCCGCCCGCCCTGGCCAGCTCCAGCGCGGCACTGACCATGCCATGGCGGACGGCGCCCCGCGGGCGCCGCCCTCTCCTGGGTCTCTCAGGTGTCTCCGTCACGACACCCAAACTTAGTGGACAGCGTCCACCTGGTTCAACTACCGTTTCGGTCGTACCCAAGTGGACAGTGTCCACAAACACCAGGAGGAGATCACCATGAACAAGAACGCGAGCCCAAGCAGCCTCCAGCGGCGCCGGCCGCTGGTCTCCGCGGCGGAGTGGTTCGAGGGCGGTCATCGCCTGTGGTACGACCCGGACTCCGCGCAGGTACTCACCGGGCGGGCGGCAGCGAAACCACCGACGGCGCTTCGGGTCTTCGAGCGCATCGCCGGGTCCGCGCAACGGGCGGATCGGGACACCGTGTGGCTCACCATGTTGCCCGGATTCCCGGACGGATCCTACGGCTGGGCGCAGGTGGACTCCCTGCTCGGCGACGAACTGGGCCCCCGGTTGTACGTCGAGCCGATCGGGCAGGGCGACTCGGACAAGCCCCGCAACTTCCGGTACGGCTCGATGGAACGCGCCGACCTGGTGGCCGCGCTGTGGGCCCACCACGGGGTGCACCGCACCGTCGTGGTCACCTTCGACTACACCTCGTTGGCGCTGCTGGAGTTGTTGCGGCGCCAGGCTGATCGGTCCGGCGCCAGCTCGGGGACAGTGGTCGAGGCCGCGTTCATGATCAACGGTGGGCTGTTCGCGGACGCCCACTCCCACCCCGTGATGGGTACGCCACTGCTGCGCTCCCCGCTGGGTGCGCTGGGAATGCGGCAGTGGCAACGGTCCTCGCGCGCATTCGCCGGGTCCATCCGGCGTGCGCGCATGTATGCGCGTGGCTATCGGCCCACCCCGGAGGAACTTGCCGAGATGTGGGCGGCCATCACCCGCCGCGATGGGGCGGCCTTCGCCCACAACGCCGCGGGATTCCTCGCGGAACATCACCGTTACGCCGACCGGTGGGATCTGGCCGGCATCGCCCGCGACCTCCGCGGCACCGTCGCCCTGTACGTCGGAGGCAGTGACGAGGATGCCTATGAGCACCGCCAGATCCCCGCTGCTCGTCGGCGTGCCCCACAGGTGGAGGTGGTCACCTTTCCCGGCGGACACCTGACCACCAGCGAACACCCCGACCTGCTCGCCGCCCAGATCCGCCGCGTCGCCACCCGCCACGGTGTGGGCGATGTCCGAAGCGGACGGGACGCCTCATGAAGCGCCTATCGATCTTGCTGACCTTGCTGCTGGCCGCCTTCGCGGTGAACCTGGACACGACGATGGTCAACGTCGCCCTGCCGGACCTGTCCCGTCAACTCCACGTCTCCACCGAGCGGTTGCAGTGGATCGTCGACGCCTACAACCTGGTCTTCGCCGCGCTGTTGCTCAGCGCCGGCAGCCTGAGCGACCGTCTGGGGCGGCGCCGGATGCTCATCGTCGGGCTGTTCGTGTTCGGGACGGCGAGCCTGATCGGTGGCGCGGCGGCCAACAGCTCGGAACTCATCGCCGTCCGCGCGGCGATGGGCCTCGGTTCCGCGCTCGCCTTCCCGGCCACCCTGTCCCTCATCCTTGGTGCCTTCCCCAAGCGCGAGGAGCGGGCAGCGGCCATCGGGCTGTGGGGGGCGGCCGCCGGGGTCGCGATCGCGCTCGGCCCCATCGTCGGAGGCTGGCTGCTCGACGTGTTCGGCTGGCCGAGCATCTTCGTGGCGATCGCCCCGATGGCCTATGTCGCGGTGTTGTGTGCCTTCCGGTTCCTGCCCAAGGCTCGCGGCGAGTCCGGCCGCCCGCTGGACATCTCCGGTCTGGTGACCTCCACCCTGGCGATGGGGACCCTCGTCTTCACCATCATCGAGGCGCCCAGCCATGGCTGGGGCAGCAGCAGGACCGTTCTCGGATTCGTGGTCGCAGCCGGGCTCACCGCACTGTTCATCGACCGCGAGCGGCGTTCGGGCGCCCCGATGATCGACGTGCGCATCTTCCGCCGGCCGCGCTTCAGCGCCGCCAGCGCCGCCGTGACCATCAGCTTCTTCACCCTGATGGGCTTCATCTTCGTCGTCACCCAGTACTTCCAGTTCATCCGCGGCTACTCGGCCTTGGGCGCCGGAGTGCGGCTGCTGCCGTTCGCCGCGTCCGTCGCGCTGGGCTCGGTCCTGGGCACCAGGCTGGCGGTGCGGTTCGGCACCAAGCAGGTCGTCACCGCCGGGCTGTTGCTCACCACCGGGTTCTACAGCTGGACCATCGGCACCACGGCCGACTTGGCCTACGGCGTGATCGCCCTGCAGATGGTCGTCGGCGGCCTGGGCATGGGGTTGACCAGCGCCCCGGCGACGGAATCGATCATGGGTGCCATCAGCACCAAGACCGCCGGGGTCGGTTCGGCGGTCAACGACGCCACCCGGCTCGTCGGCGGCACCCTCGGGGTGGCGGTGATCGGCAGCGTCTTCAGCTCGCTGTACCGGCAGCGCGTCACCGACAGCCTCGCCGGGATCCACCTGCCGGCCGCCGCGGTTGCCGCGGTGCGGGATTCGGTTCAGGGCGGCCTGTCCGTGGCTCAGGACCTGGCACGTCACGCCCCGGCCATCGCGGCCGGCGTGCAGCAGACGACCACCGACGCCTTCATGAGCGGTCTGCACGCCGCGTGCGCGGTGGCCGCCGTCACCGCTCTGGTCGGTGCGATCATCGCCCTGCTGGCGCTGCCCGCCCACCCGGAGCAGACCGGCCAGGACGTTGGCCGGCGGCCGAGCACCGGGCAGAACGCCGGTCTCGGCACCGTGTGAAGCTCCCCGCCAGGAGAAAAACCGTTGTGCAGTGAGTGGGGGCGCCGGTAGCTTCGTGCGGGTCGTGACCGCATGGAGGAGGTGAGCACCGTGACCACAAACCCAGGGGTGCTCCCCCGCGCATTCACGACGGCGCGACAGTCCTAGCTGCCGCCGGGAGCGCCTGTCCAAGGCCCTCTCGAAAGGCACCTCCATGCACCTGAACGTCATCGCGGAACACACGTCGGACGGCGTCGTCGACCGCAGCTTCACCATCGGGGATGTTCCCGGTGTCCTGTGGTCCCCGGAGACACCGAGTCCCGGGACACCGCTGCTGCTGATGGGCCACCCGGGTGGCCTGCACAAGCGCGCAGCAGGCCTGCTGGCCCGTGCCCGCCAGGCCGTCATCCGTGACGGATACCACGTCGCCACCATCGACGCCCCGGGCCACGGGGAACGCTCCCGCTCGGCCGAGGACCAGCGATGGGTCGATGCCATGATCCGGGCTCGGCAGACGGGCGAGCCGCTCGCACCGATCATCGCGCCGTTCAACGGTTCACTGGCCGACCGTGCCGTGCCGGAGTGGCAGCGGACCATCGATGCCCTGCAGTCGCTTCCGGAGATCGGGCCGGAGGCGCCGATCGGCTACTCGGGGATGACCCTCGCCAGTGCGATCGGTATCCCCCTGGCGGTGGCGGAACCGCGGATCCGCGCGGCGATCTTCGGGGGCGTGTTCGTCTACGACGCGATGCTCGACGCCGCGCGGCACGTCACCATCCCGGTCGAGTTCCTGCTGCCCTGGGACGATCCGGAGATCGACCGCCACTCCGGGCTGAGGCTGTTCGACGCGTTCGCGTCACCGGACAAGACCCTGCACGCCTTCCCGGGATCGCATTTCCACGTGCCGACCGAGCGCATCGATACCCGGTTCTTCCAGCGGCAGTTCGGCGGCGGGTGAGACGTCCGGATGGTCCAGGGTCCGCGGCAGGTTCGGGTAACGCCCCCTGGAACGACCGGGCCCCTGGTACGGGAGGTTGGGTCACCTCCCGCGCCAGGGGCCCTGCCGTGGCGGCCCGCCGGTGGGCGCTGCCGCTCGATCCGCCGGCCGCGCCGTCGGGTCGACGTGTTAGACGGCCTTGAGGAAGCCTGCGTCGATCGCGAAGTCCGCACCCGTGGTGCTGGCCGAACGCGGCGAGGCGAGAACGGCGATGGCGTCGGCGATCTCCTGTGGATCGATCAGCCGGCCGATGGTCTGCCGCATCATCTGGGGCGCCAGGCTGTCCATCACAGTATCCCGATCGGTGCCCATCTGCTCGGCGATGATGTCTGCGGCGCCGCCGTTCTCGGTCCACCACGCGGTGCGTACCGCTCCGGGCGAAATGGTGTTCACCCGGATGCCCTGGGGCGCGTACTCCTCGGACAGCGCCTGGGTCAGGGCGTTGAGTCCCGCGTTGGCTGCGGCGTAGTCCACGTTCATCGCCGCGGGCTGCCGGGCCATGCCGGTGGAGACGTTGATGATCACACCGCCGCCGCGTCCGAGCATGACCGGGATCGCCGCGCGGATGGTGCGGACGGCCGAGAACAGGTTGAACTCGAACATCGCCTGCCAGTCGTCGTCGGTCGGCGTCAGGAAACCGAAGCGGGGCAGCTTCACTCCCGGCGGCGGGCCGCCGGCGTTGTTGACCAGGATGTCGACGCCGCCGAATACGTCCACCGCGCGGCCGACCATCGTCTCCGGGGCGTCCCGGTCCATCAGGTCGACCGGAACATGGAAGAGTCGATCGCCGGCCAGTGCCTCGAGGTCCGGGCTGGTGCGCCGGGAGGCGGCGACCACCAACGCTCCTTCGTCGAGCAGTGTCCGCGTCGTCGCCAGGCCGATGCCCTTCGACCCGCCCGTGACAATGGCGATTCGGCCGGATAGTTCCAGATCCACAGAGTCGTTTCCCTTCCAGGACGGCCGACCTCGTCGGTCTCTACGGGCCCGGCCGGTAGATATGCCACTCACGCCGTTCGTGAGGCCGCCATCGATGATTCCGGCGATCGGCCGGGAAGTCCGGCGGGAATCGGTCCTCACGTTCGACCGCGAGAAATGCCCGATCGGAGACTCACGGGGTCGCCGGTGTGCCGGCGAGAAACTCATCGAGGCGCGCGAGTCGGAGCCCGGCGATGCCGCGGTCGGCTCGTGCCAGCACGGAGGCCAGTGGACCGCGCCGGCGCAGCCAGTGGGTGACGATGCTCCACCCGGGGGTTTGCGGTTCGACGCGCCACCGGCTGTCCTCCACCAGGCCGGCGACGCTCCACCGCATGCCCACCATGAGCGGATCGAGCGTGACGTACTCGAAGCTGCCCGCGAGGCCGGGCCGCACGCGAAGCGGGAACTGCACCCCGGGGGTCACCGGGCCGTCCGCGGTGAGCCTGATGAAGGCGGGATTCCAGGCGGGCAGCAGGGCGGGTTGCCGGAGCAAATGCATGACCTGTTCGGCCGACGCGCGAACCGGGCGAGCCGCTTCCTGTTCGCTCATGACGCCGCTCCGGGCTGTGCCGTCGGCGCCGCAGCCGGGGTCCGGCTCGGTACTCCCTCCATGGCCCGCCGCAACCTGTCTGCCGCACCGGGATCGTGCGCCGGGAGGACGGCGAGACCGGGAAGCGCGGCACGCAACCGGTTCACCCGGCTCGCCGACTTCCGCATGACCTGCTTGTCGCCGACGCCGGGCAAGCTGCCGGCGCGGAGAAGATCGTCGTCGTAGGTGAGGTCGCCCACCATGAGCAGGGGAGCGTGGTGCGGGCGACGGACCAGCATCGAGATCGAGCCGGGGGTGTGCCCGGGCGTGGGCAGCAGCACGATGCTGCCATCCTGGAATACATCGTGGCCGTGTGTGAAGGGGTCGAGGAACGGGTCACCGAGCGGCTCCGGATCGAATCTCTGCCACCGCAGTCCCGGCAGGTCGATGTGGTTCCGCATCAGGCCGCGCGCCGCAGGTAGCGGCGCACCGAGCGACTCCCATTCGTCCCGGGCGATGGCGACGCGGGGGCCGCTGCCCAGGTACGGCAGAGCGCCGATGTGGTCCTGGTGGAGGTGGGACAGCGCGGCGGTGTGCACGTCGGACGGCTCCACGCCGAGTCCCCTCAGACCCGCTACCAGCGTGTCGGTAGGCCCGATCTCGAACTTGGCGAGCCTGGAGTAGACCAGGCCGGTGAGCCCCCTCGGAAAGTAGTCGGGATCGGTCACGGACGCTCGGTCCTGACCGGTGTCGAACAGCACCACGCCCTCCCGGTGCTTGATCACGTATGCGTTGATCGGCTTCGGGGTGGTCCAGCGCCGCGACGTGAACAGCCAGTAGTAGAGGTTCTTGTTGGTGGGGCCGACGTGTTCCGGTCGGATCATGACCGTACCGGTGCTGATGACGGCGACGTCCTCGATCGGGTCGGCTTGGCTCTGGGCACTCACTTCGGCAGATGTCATGGCAGTAGATTACACGACATCTAATGACGTGCAATTCGGCAATTGCTTAGACTGGGTTTCATGTCCCACGCGACCGAGAACGATGCGGAGATCAACGAGTTCCGCTATCTCATCCTCGCGCTGCAACGCGAGGGCAACCGGGCGCTCGCCGCGGCCCTGAAGCCGACGGGGCTCACGCCCTCGCAGGCCGAGGCGCTGATCGTGCTGGCGGACCGTCAGCCCCTGACCCTTGCCGGGCTCGGCGCGCTATTGGTATGCGAAACCAGATCGAGCCCCAGCCGCCTGGTGGACCGGCTGGTCACCCAGGGCCTGGTGGCCCGTTCCGAAGACGCCGACGATCGCCGTTACGTGACGCTGTCCCTGACGCCGGCCGGCCAGACCGCCGTCCGGCGCGC